>NZ_JBEZHQ010000007.1:0-266690 GCF_040650675.1 Streptomyces sp. NPDC048637 | reverse complement strand
GCAACCGCCATCTGGCACAACTGGACCACCGGAGCCCCAGCCAAACGATCCCTGACCGCCTACGACCACTGAGAACATCGGACTCATTCATCTAGCGGCCCACGGCTCTGCGGAGCTCTTCCTTGTTCATCTGGGAGCGGCCGTCGATGTTCTTCTTCTTGGCCTCCTCGTACAGCTGGTCCTTCGTCGGGCCCTGCGGCCCGCTGTGGGAACGTTCGCCGCCGCGCTGGGAGGCGGATTTGGGGTCGCGGAGGGAGGCCTTGCTCGCGGTTTTCGCTTCCCCGGCGCGTGCGCGTTCCTTGTTCACCGTGCGCGCGGCGATCTCCTTGGCGCGCTTCTTGGAGACGCCGTGCTCCAGCGCGTTCTCCTTGATGTGCTCGTACTGCCGCTCACGCTTCTTGTCCGAACCTGCCGGCATGATGCAGCTCCTTGTCGAGTGAGGCGTCTTGCGTGTGCTGAATGTCGCGTGCCCACAGCCCGGCGCATCCACAGGCTGCGGCTGTGCATCTACCACTCCACTCCCAATGGGAGCCGTGCGCGACAGGAGAGAGCCGACCAGGCAGCGTCTGCACAGCCAGATGGAGGACGCAGGCGCGGCCCCCTTGGCGTGCGAGCCCGGTCCGCCATTGCGTAGCCGGGCAGGGGCGGGGCGGGCCGGGGCGGGGCGAGCTGGGCTGGGACGGGGCGGGACAGGACGGGACGGGGCGGGGCGCGGATCGCCCGGGCACTGGAGGTGCTGGGGCTGTACACCCGATCGGTCGAGGGCGCACTGAACACCACCACCGTCAAAGCGCTGGTGGAACCCCGCAGCCGCCTGATCATCCACAGCAGCGCGGGTCATCCGCCCCCGGTCCTGGTACACGCGGACGGCGGCGCCCGCGACGCCATCGCTGTGATCATCACCCGGTTGTGACGGGGGCTTCGCCGTTCCGTGCGCCCCAGGTGACCGGCAGCGCGCGGACGCCGTAGACGAGCATGTCGTCGCGGAACGGCAGGTCCTCGACGGGTACGGCGAGCCGCAGGTCGGGGAAGCGGGAGAACAGGCTGACGAGCATGATCTCCAGCTCGGCGCGGGCAAGGTTCTGGCCCAGGCACGCATGCGGGCCGTAGCCGAACGAGACGTGGGCGACCGGGGCGCGGTCGAGGTCGAGCTGGTCGGCGTGGGGGCACAGGGCAGGGTCGAGATTGGCCGCGGCCATACTGGCCGCGACCCACTCTCCGGCGCGGATCAGCTGCCCGCCGATCTCGACGTCCTCCACGGCGCGGCGGATGAGGCCGCCTCCGCCCTCGATGCCGATGAGGCAGCGCAAGAGCTCCTCGACGGACTGCCCGGCCCTCTCCGGATGTGCGGTGAACTTCGCCAGCTGGTCGGGCTGTTGGAGCAGTGTGGCGATCGCCAGACCGGCGAAGTTCGCCGTCGTTTCGTGGCCGGCTATCAGCAGCCCGATGCACAGTATCGTCAGCTCTTCACGGTCGAGGTCCCGCTGTTCGTGCAGTAGCCGGCTGATCAGGTCCTCGCGGGGATCGCTCGACCTGGCGTCGAACACCCGCCCAAGGATCTCGCCGAGCTTCGCGAAGGACTGCTGGACGTCGGCGGCGGTCGCGTGGAGGCTCATGGAGGTGCTCGCCGCGTCCTGGAATGCCTGCCGGTGCCCGTACGGCACGCCGAGCAGCTCCGCGATCACGAGCGAGGGCACCGGCAGCGTGAAGGTGCTCACCAAATCCACCGGTGTGGAATGGCGTGCCACGTCGTCGAGATGTTCATCGACGATGCGCTGGATATGCGGCCGCATCTCGGCAATGCGCTTGACCATGAACTCCTTGGTCAGCTTTCGACGGTAGTGCCGGTGCTGCTCGCCATCGGACCGGTTGAACGCGGCCGGCTGGTTCACCGGTGGCCGGGAGATCTGTCGCTTCTGCGGTTCCGTCTCGTCCTTGCGGCTGCTGAACCGGGCGGGGTCACTGGTCACCGCGCAGAAGTACTCGTACCGGGAAACCAGCCAGGCGTCGATCCCGTTGGGGAAGCGGACTTTGCGGACGGGCTCTTCCCTCAGCAGACGGGGCACTTCGCGCACCGGCCGGAGCACATGATCGCGGTCGCGGGGCAGCGGGATCGGGTCGAGTGCGGGATGGGCCATGGGAAGCTCCTGGCTTTCGGTGGGTGTACGACTGTCGGTGTTCACGGCACCGGGGAGCGGGCAGCGGCGGTCGCGGAGCGCCGAGGGGGTGGCCGTCAACTCCGCCGGGGGCCGACGGCTCGACGGACGGCGGTCGGTCCGGTGTCGTGGCTCAAGAAGATCCGGCGCCGCTGACCCGCACCGGTCAGCAGCCTGACGGTTGCCTGACGTCGCCGGCCGGTGAACCGAACGGCCCTGGCCGGCGACCGCGCCTTCGGGAGCCGGCGGACGGGGCGTCAGGCATCATCGGCCTGCCGGACCGCGCGGCGGTTCCCGGCCGCGCCTATGGTGATCACACCTCTCCCCCGTTCCCGAGCGGGCCGGCTGGAGGGATGCCTGCGGCTTGGCCACTGTCCCTTCTGCCTCGGAGTACGACGTGGGGAACAAGACGACGCCCTTGACGGGCCGGCTCGCGGTGGTGACGGGCGCCGCCCGCGGGCTCGGCGCGGGCATTGCCCGGGAATTGGCCCGGTACGGTGCGCGGGTCGTGGTCCTCGGCCGGGAGGAGGAGACGCTCGCTCGACTGGCGGACTCGCTCCCCGTCGAAGCGCACACCTTCGAGGTGGACGTCACCGATGACGCGGCGATGGACCGCGTGGCCGCCCGGATTCATGACCGCATCGGCCGGCCGTCCGTAGTCGTTGCCAACGCCGGTGTGGCCGAGGGAGGCCCGTTCCCCACATCGGATCCGGCCACCTGGCGGCGGGTCATCGAGGTGAACCTCATCGGCAGCGCGATTACTGCACGGGCCTTCCTTCCGAGCCTGCTGGCCACGCGCGGATACTTCCTGCAGATCGCCTCGACGGCCGCCTTCGGACCGGCGCCCATGATGAGTGCGTACTGCGCCTCCAAGGCCGGCGTGGAGTCCTTCGCCCAGTGCTTGCGTGCGGAACTCGGCCACCAAGGAGTCGGTGTCGGCATCGCCTACCTGAACTGGACCGATACCGACATGATCCGCGATGCGGACCAGCACGGGGTACTCCGGGAACTGCGCGCCCACATGCCGCCGCCTGCCCGGCGCGTCCACCCCGTCGAGAAGGTCGCCGCACGCATCACGACCGCGATCGAACGCCGCTCCCCCACCGTCTACACACCCTCATGGCTGCGCCTCGCACAGCCGGTCCGCCCCCTGCTGCCACCGCTGGTCGCCTGGATCTCCAAGCGGGAACTGCCCCGGCTCGCCGAACGGGTCCGCTTCGACGCCACCGGGCTCCTCGGCTCCGGTGGCCGCTCCGACCGGACGGCCAGTGGGCAGGGGACACACGGCGGGTAGCAGCATCCACCAAGCCTCTGGCTCTGGCTCTGGCTCTGGCTCTGGCTCTGGCTCTGGCTCTGGCTCTGGCTCTGGCTCTGGCTCGCCGGGCATACCGCGCCCTGCCCCGGTCAGGGGACTGCACAGGCATATCGCACGCAGCCCGGGTCAGCGGTCGGCGATGTCCTCACGGAGGCCGTCGGAGAACTCCCACCATGACAGGGGGAGCCAGTCACCGTTCACGAATGCATCGACAGTCGCCCCGCGACCACGGACAGTAACCGTAGTTCCAGGCGGGTACGTGGTGCCGGACAGGCCGGGCACCGGGACGAGCAAGGTCCCGAGTCGCTGTGCTGCCACGTGCCGCCCTCCCTCTTTCGTTTCTCGGTGCGACATTGCGATACCAGAGTGGATATTCCCTCTCACATTAGCGGCTTGCCCCGCCCAGCAGACCGGAGAATCATGAGTGATAGCTCACGTCAAAGGGGCGGGGAAACCATGCGCACTCTTCGCTGAGCGGGAGGTGGCAGCAAATGAAAGCCGTCGTCTACAAAGGACCTTTCACCGTGGCGGTCGAGAATGTCGACAAGCCCGGCATCCAGCATCCCAACGAGGCGATCGTAAAGGTCACCTCCACCGCGATCTGCGGCTCGGACCTGCATATGTACGAAGGGCGTACGGCAGCGGAGCCGGGCATCGTCTTCGGGCACGAGAACATGGGAATCATCGAGGAGCTCGGCCAGGGCGTCACCTCCCTCAAGGAGGGTGACCGGGTGGTCATGCCCTTCAATGTCGCCTGCGGATTCTGCGACAATTGCGTCGAGGGATTCACGGGCTTCTGTCAAACCGTCAATCCGGGATTCGCGGGCGGCGCTTACGGCTATGTCGCCATGGGACCCTGGTCGGGCGGCCAGGCCGAATATCTGCGCGTGCCCTACGCCGACTTCAACTGCCTGAAGCTGCCACCGGGAAACGAGCACGAGACCGACTTCATCCTGCTCGCCGACATCTTCCCCACCGGCTATCACGGCTGTGAACTCGCCCAGGTACGCCCTGGGGAGAAGGTCGCGGTGTACGGCGGCGGGCCGGTCGGCCTGATGGCCGCCTACTCGGCGCTGCTGCGCGGCGCGAGCAAGGTCTTCGTCGTGGACCGGGTGCCCGAGCGGCTGGCAAAGGCCGAGGAGATCGGCGCGGTCCCGGTCAACTTCGCCGAGGGCGACCCGGTGCAGCAGATCAAGGATCAGACGGAGGGCGTCGGCACGGACAAGGGCGTGGACGCCGTCGGCTACCAGGCGATGGCGCACGGCGCGGCACGCGAGGAACCGGCGACCGTGCTGAACTCGCTCGTCGACACGGTCCGGGCCACCGGTGCTCTTGGCGTCCCGGGACTGTACGTACCGGCGGATCCCGGCGGCCCGGACGAGCAGGCCAGGCGGGGCATGCTCCTGGTCTCGATCGGCAAGCTCTTCGAGAAGGGCCTGCGGATGGGTACCGGGCAGTGCAACGTGAAGCGCTATAACCGGTTCCTGCGCGACATGATCATCGAGGGCCGGGCAAAGCCGAGCTTCGTCGTCTCGCACGACCTGCCCCTGGACCAGGCCCCCTCGGCATACGACAAGTTCGACAAGCGCATCGAGGGGTACACCAAGGTCGTCCTGCATCCCTAGATCTCGCGAGAAACCCCGTCGGCCGCGCCGCCGTACCGGCCGAGGCGGCCGACGGGACAGCGCCTTGCCCGCCGTCGCGCCGGCCACACGCGGCCCGCCCGGAGAAAATCGTCCGTCCGCGCGGTGCTACGTCTCCTCTTCCATACGGATCACTTTCTCGAGATCCTTCGCCGCCTGGCCACCCTGGTCTTCAAAGGACTCCAGCAGGGCGGCCGCCAGGGCGTCGAGTTTCCGCTGGATCGCATGTTCCGCGCGGAGCTCGGAATTCTTCAGCAAGGCAAGGAGGAGCAGGGTCACTGCGGTCATCAAGTCCCCCGCCAGCAGCTGCCATTCCAGCGACAGATGTGCGAAATGGACGGCAAGGAACAGTGCGATCAGAGCGAGGCAGACCACGAAGAAGGCGGGCGAGCTGGTGAAATGCGAGGACTTTCCGGCCAGTTCGGCGAACCGTCCGCGTCGCGTTCCGCCCCGCTCCACAGGGTGACGAAGAGTCATGGCACCTGGATACTCAATGGAATCGCCATGGTGGACAGCGCCATGCCGAAGGCGCCAAGGTTTTCACTTCAACAGCGACGCATCCAGCCGTGCCGCCGGGCGCGCCAGGACCTCTTAGATTTCCTGCGCGCCGGCATCGAGAAGCTCAATGGCGGAAGCAGCCGCGATGGCACCGACCACCCGGAACGGACCGGTTTCTCGTCGGTTCCGGGCGGTCGGCGCTTGTCACATCAAGGGGCCGAACTCCCCCCTGGCACGGTCTACTTCACGTCGAGGAAGTCGCTCGTGGAGGTCACTGACGAGGTCGTCGACGTACCGGCGAAGGCATAGCGCCAGTCACCGTCGGCGGTAGCCTTCACGGTCGTCTTCAGGTTGCCGTGGCTGTCCGACTTGATGGTCTTGACCGTGCTGTAGCTGTCGGCGCCCTTCTTGCGGAACTGCAGCTGCACGGACTGCTGGGTGTAGCCCGCGTACTTGTCGCTGTCCCAGTTGGCGCGGGTCAGGGCGCCGGTGACCGTGAGGTTCTTGTTCTTCGTCACGGGCTCCGGCGTGGCGTTGGTGGTCAGCCGCGACGCCCGCTTGACCCAGGAGGACTTGTAGGTGTCCTTGGTGATGTAGTCGCCGTCCTTGCCCACGGCGGACGCGAACACGTGCCACCGGCCGGCGAGGATGTTGCCGTAGACGGTGGACGCCGGGTCGGCAACGAGGGTGACCGAGCAGGTGGCAGTCGTGGCATTGACCGTCTTGCAGGTGCCGTGGTCAACGCTCGGGGTCATGGCGCCGTCGACACCGGTCTTCAGGTCGGTGCCGTGCCACAGGAACGCATAGCCGTCATAGATGCCGGCCGGGTCGGTGGCGGTCACCGAGACGGTGTACGTCTTCTTCAGGCTGGTGCCGACGACGATGTCCTTGCCGCCGTTGACGGTGACGTTCGTGATCTTGGTGTCGCCCCGCCCGTCGTCCGCCACGGCTTTGGCGGGAGACTTCGCGGTGAACGGCGAGAGCTGCGCCTTGACGGCGCGGGCGCCCGGATTGTCCGCGGCCTGTGCAGTCGGGACAGCGAGGGCGGAGAGGGCCAGGGCGCCGGACAGTGCGGCAACAGTGGCTCGAGTGCGCATGAATTCCTCGAAAGGGAAGGGGCCCCGCGGCGTGGGACGCGGTCGACGGGACCCGAATCGGTCTGGAGTCCACTGACTCCGGAAGACCAGACCCTGAACAGATGTGAATGGTTGTACACCTGCGTGAAGTTTTCGTGAATGCCTGTCATGGGTGGGGCCGACCAGCCCTCCAGGACCCTCGGAGCTCAAGGGGTACTGATGCGCGGGCCGTTGCACTCCTCGTCGGTGCGCCTGTCGCCCCACGTGGCCTCGGGGCTGCCGTCGCCGCCAAGTTCTCATTCCCCGGCCGGCAGCACCGCCCCCGCCACCAGCGTGCGCAGCGCGGCCAGCGACTGTTCGGGGTCGACCCGGTCGGGCGCCAGCAGCCACTGCTGGTGAATGCCGATCCCGGCACCGATGATCGTGACGGCCAAGATCTCGGCGGACAGCCCGGGCGGCAGCGGCAGTCGTTCCAGCCATCGTCTGCAGTGGTCGCGCAGGGTGTTGTGGATCTCGACGTAGCGGCCGTGGATCGGCGAGCCCGGTTCCAGCGCCTCCACCAGGAGCGTGACGAAGAGCTTGGTGGTGGGCTGCGCGAACAGGGCGTCGGCACCCCCCATCAGGCGGTCGAACCCCGCCGCCACCTCCTCCTCCGGCTCCACCAACTCCGCCGGCCCCTCGACGAGTCCGGCGCGGATCAGGTCCACCGAACGTTCGAGGACGGCCAGCAGGAGACCTTCCTTGCTGCCGAAGTGCCACGGGATCGATCCCCGGCTGATTCCGGACCGCTCGGCCACGTCGGCGAACGTGGTCTGCCGGTAGCCCTTCGCCGCGAACAGCTCCGCCGCCGCCCGGAGGATCAGCTCACTGCTCTCGTGGCTGGTTTGCTCTCGTCGCGTTGTCACGCCACCTCCTCTGTGCTAGCAATAATATTCTATGCTGACCGACATAGGGGGTTGCTTTGCGCTTCGTCACCTACGCCTCGGCTGACGGCGACCGGGCCGGCATCCTCAACGGCCAGCTGATCCATGCGTTACCCGAAGGCTCCTCTCTGCTCGAACTGCTCGGCCCTGCACTGCGGCTGGCGGGCGAGCACGCCCTGAGTGAGCCCGCCGAGGTCATCGCGCTCGCCGATGTCACGCTGTCCGCCACCCCCGCCAACCAGGACAGACACGACCACCATCGAGCAACGCCAAGGAGAGCATCATGAAGGTAGGAATGGTAGCGAGCCACTATCCGCACGCTGCTTATCGTGCGGAGTTCATCTCGCGGGTCCATCAGGTCCGCGAGGTGTTCCTGCGGACGCCGGGATGTCTTTCAGCTGACTGCTGGGAGTCCACCGACGCGGTGATTTCGATTGTGCAATGGGAGTCCGAGGAAGCCTTCGCCACGTCATTCGCCGTCGTCGAGGCGGCAGGACTGGACCTCGCCTATGACGAGCGCGAATCACGCCCCCGCGAGATCGTCCGGCTCACGGCGTGCTGATCCCACTCCCCCATCTCGACGCGCAGCAACGGCACTTCCCACACTTCTGAAGCCGCCCGCCGCCCGTCGCGGAGACCCGCTCGCCCGCACGACCCATCGGGCGAGCGGGCTCAACGGTGTGTCCTGCTCATGGCCCAGACTCTGGTGTGCTCACTGCCCGAGGAGTTCAGCGAAGCGGTCCAGCGCACGAGCGGTGCGGTGGTGGTCGCCGGTGGCGGTGGCGGTGGCGGTGAGATCCCACAGCAGACTGCGGACCACGGCCATGACCACCGTGGGAGTGACGGTGTCGCACCCGACGCTAGTCCTCACTCCCGGCCGGCGGCATCGCCGTGCCACCCCGGCACCCTGTGAAGGTGGCGTTCGGGCAGAAGGCGTCGAAGCCCATCTCGTACCGTGCGAAGGCTTTCCAGGCGGCGTTCCGGACCACTGTGTACTCGGTGCTGGTCAGCGCTCCGCCCTTCATCGCCTTGAAGGCCCGCAGGATTGCATCGCGCGCCACGAGGAACGAGGGGTTTTTCGGGGTGAGCTTCATGCCGTCGACGACCGCCTGCCACGTCACCCGGTAGCCCCGCTCCTTGTTGTCGAGCGCGGCGGTGACCTTGCGGGTCAGTTCCATGAGGGCCGCGCACCAGATCTCGCCGACGTCATGGACTTCCTGGTAGGTCAGATCGCCGTTGCCGGTGCCCGCGACCTCGCCCGGCCCCTTGCCGATGTCTCCGAAGGTGCCGGGGTACTGCGCGTCGTAGGGCCGTTGGCGGATGCCTCTCGATTGGTTGACCACCCAGTTTCCGACGACGGCGCGCTCCTGGGTGTTCGAGAAGTTCCTGGTGGTGAGGGCGAAATAGTCTCCCCAGCCCTCGCCCATCGCGACCGACTGGTCCTCGTCGAGACCGTTCGCGTCGAACAGGCCGCCGACGAGACGGTTCGACACCCCGTGGCAGAACTCGTGGAGGACGACGTCGAAGTCGTCGGCCGTGTGGCGGCCGGTGTCGGTGACCAGCCCCATGTTCATCACGGCTTCCAGGCCGTCGGCCCGGGTGGCCATGTTGGCCGTCCCGAACACCGACCCCGGGTGCGCGAGGGCCCGGACGGGGTCCGCCCCCTTCCCCAGGCCCGTCACATTCGTGGTCTGGAAGTTGCCCTGGTCCTCCGTGAAGCCGAGCATCATGAAGAGGTCGTGGGCGAAATTGCAGAAGTAGAAGATGTTGGTGACGAACTGCTCGGGGCTGTCCTGCGCCGGATCGAAGAGGCTGTTGCCCGCGGCATCGACCGTGACCTCGACGGGGCGGCGGGTCTTCCCATTGAGCGCGCGT
The DNA here is from genome assembly GCF_040650675.1 of Streptomyces sp. NPDC048637. Taxonomy (NCBI): domain Bacteria; kingdom Bacillati; phylum Actinomycetota; class Actinomycetes; order Kitasatosporales; family Streptomycetaceae; genus Streptomyces; species Streptomyces sp. NPDC048637. The sequence goes on along the minus strand of NZ_JBEZHQ010000007.1, from coordinate 257,204 downwards.
ACGTTGTTGCCCTCGGTCGACACCTTCCCGTTGTGGGTCTCTGCCCAGGGCAGCGGGAAGTCGGCGGGCAGTCCCGCGGATACCGCGGTCGGATAGCCGTCGGCCGGCAGCGGGAACGGGACGGTGTCAAAGGTGCTCTCGGCCGGGTTCCGCTGGAAGACGCGTCCCGCGATCGCGTGCCGGACTGTGTCGTAGAAGTAGAGGATCTCGGGCTCGTTCGGATTGCGGGTCCGGTCGTCGGCCTCGACGAAGGCGTGGTACTGAGCGGCCAGTTTCTCTCTCGAAATGGTGAACATCCAGGTGAGACGGGCATCATCGCCCATGTACAGGTAGACGAGCCGGGCCGGGATGGCTTCCTCGAACGGTCCCTTGCTGAACGTCATCGGCTGATCGTTCCGTGCCTGGTGCGACAGGCGCTCGAAGCCGTCCGACACGTCGAGACGCGGGAGTTCGTCGTTGCCGAAGACTCCGTGGAGCGTGCTCGGCTCGGCGGCCTTCGCGGCCGCCACCCGCAGCGCCACCTCGGCCGGGACCACCGGCTTGGCCGGCAGGTTCGCAGGTGTGCTCACCGTGTCGCCGATGACCCGGTCGACGGTGCCGTCCTCGAGCAGCCACACCTTGGGTGCCATGGCCCACACCTCGATGCCGTTGAGCACCTGCTGCAGGCTCACGACGCGCATGCCCTCGCTCGTCGTCGTCACATTCGGGTCGGCCTCGAACTCCGCCGGCTCGCCGGCCGCGAAGCCGATCGCCTCGGCAACCGAAGCGACGTACTGCTTGGCCTGGGCGATATAGCCGGCGTCGGGCATGGCCACCGACTCGTCCGTGGCGGTGAATCCAGGCGCACCGGCCACCCGCAGCTCCGTCAGATGCCCGGTGAAGCGGTTCACCTTGCTGCGGTCCGCCACGAGGGTGTGGTCGACCTCTGCCGCCACCCGTTCGGTGTCGTCGAGGAAGGCATCGGCTTCGGCGACGCTGGCCAAGCGGTCGTAGCTCTTGTTCCGCTTGTCGATCATTACGCTCATGGCGTGCTCCTTGTCGGGGTTCACAGGCCCGCGAGAGTGAGTGCCGCCGCCGCGACCGTGCGGGCGATCGCGGCGGCGTAGTCCGTGTCGTGGTCGTCGTCGAGCAGGGTGTCGCCCGGCTTGTGGTACTGCCGGGTGCCGGTCGCGGGCGCGCTGTCGTCGAAGAAGTTCTCGCAGACGGCGGCGGCTGCCCAACCGCGTTCATGGAAGCTGGCGTGATCGCTCCGCCCGGCGGCCGGGTCGCCGGAACCCGTGAGCGCTTGGAGCGAGAAGTCGGCTGCGAGCGCCGGGGCGGCCTGGGCGACGAGACCCCCGAGCGCGTCGGAGGCACCTACGACCGGTCCGGGGACCGACGAACCCGTGTGGATCTCCATCGTGCGGGTGCCGCCCTGGAAGCCCGCGATCATGTCCATCTGGAGCACGCCGACGATCCGGTCTCCGGCCGCGGCCGCCGCACGCGCATAGGCCTTGCTGCCGACGAGGCCCTGCTCCTCGGCATTGAAGAGGACGAAGCGCAGCGTCCGTGCCGGTGCCCGGCCGTCGGCGATCATCGCGCTCAGGCACTCGGCCGCGGCCAGGACCGCCGCCGTACCGCTCCCGTCGTCGTCGGCGCCGGGTGCCGGGTCGATGGCCGGGTCATAGGGGCGCGGCCGGCCGCTGCTGTCGAAGAACTCGCCCCTGGCCGCAGTCGAATCGAGATGTGCCGTGACGAGCACGGCGGAGTCCGCTGCCGCGACGCGGAACTCCGCTTCGACGTTGGAGAGCCTGCGCCCCCGCCACGAGAACTCATGGCGCCTGACCGTCAGGCCGAGGTCCTGCAGCCGGCGGGCGAGTGCGCTGACCACAAGGGCGTTGTCAGGGCTCGCCGCGTCGCGGCTGCGCACCTTCAGCGGTTCGCCCTCGACGAGCGGGGCGAAGCCGGAGATACGGGCGACGTGGCCGCGCATGGCCGCCGGGGTGATGGCCGTACGCACCGCGGCGATGGTCTCCGGAGAGGGCACCCCGTTCGCGAACTCGTCGGCGAATCCCTCGACTTGGTCCTCTCCCGGCCGGGAGAGGAGAGCCGGGTCGGGAAGCAGGCGTTCGGTGTGCCCGGGTTTCGCCTCCGCGATGTGCAGGTCTTCGATGGGGGTGCCGGCCGCGGCGGCGACATAGACGCCGCCCGGAGCCGGGCCGAGAGAGGCGACCGACGGCTTCGGCCCGTCGAGTGCGCTCGCGATGAAGGCGTATGCCGCCGCGGCGCGCATGGCGGCTTCCGCTGTTGCCTTGGCCGGCGCCGAGACATCTGTGAGCGCCTCCGGAAGGGAAACCGGGCGGTCATCGCGCATCAGAAAGGCGATGGTCTCCGCCACCTCACCACGGAGGTCGGCTGTGAACCCGCCCTGCTCCAGTGCGCCCACCCCCTGCGCAGTCGCCATGACGAGGACGAGCCGGGCGGAGGCCACATGGACCGGAACGACTTCACCGGCCTGCGCGATCGCTTCAAGGTCGGCCAGGCTCCGGTGCGCCGGCACATCGATTCGTGCCCAGAACACCGGGCGGCCCTCGACGGCGGCAAGCGTGAAAACCGGGTGAGCGGCGGTTCGCATTCCGGCTTCGCGTGCGAAGGCGCGCTCATCCGGGTCTTCGCCCACGAAGACGCAGTCATCGGCCCCGACGCCCGCGCTCGCCACCGCGCCGTCGAAGATCCCCCGGGTGGTCTTGGCGCCCCAGTGAAGGAGGCCGTCATCCGTGAAACGGCCCGCAAAGGCCGCGTGCAACGCCGCCACCGCGCGGGCGCGCGCGGCCTCCCCGGTGCCCGGGTTCGAAATAATGCCTTTCCGCATGCCCGCTGACGTGTCGAGAACATCGAGAACTTCGAGAACACGGGGCCGTGGGCGGAGAGTCAGAGAACCATCGGCCCCGAAGCTCGCGTCCGCGAGCGTGTCACCGATGTCGAAGAAAAGCACAGGCATCTCGGCGCCTCCGGGAAAGAGCGCGCCCCCGACCGGGCTCCGCGATGCCCCGGACCAAGGCCCCGTACTCGCGGGGCGTGCAAGGCGGGTTGCGGCTGCGTGCGCGCTGCTACGAAGGCCCCGCCCTTTCCATTGTCCGTGGGGTGCTGCGTTCTCGCATCCCGAGTCGGACGTCCACTCCCGCGCCCACGACGGGAGTCTCATGCCCTCTGGCTCGCTGCGTCAACTCCCCCTGTCCCCCGGCTCGTTGATACCGCCCGCCCCTCTCGGCCGGTGGGCGCCGATCCTCCCGTCCGTCGCCCCCTGCACGCGTCCCCGCTGTTGATCACATAGGTCGCATGACGCATCGTCAGGCGACGTTTCCTCGGAGGCAGAGCCATGATCGAGCCCCCGCTCACCAACCGGGCGCGCTCTGCCCCTTTCTCCGCCTCCTTCCTCACGTCCAGCGCGTTCATCACGCCCGCCTCGACCCCGTTTTCCGGCTGTCGGCATCCACCGCCCGCCCGAAATGCACTCTTCGTACGCGCATGCAAGTCTGGAACCGGTTCATCGTTCGAGATCCGCCAGGAGGCACGATCGTGGGCAAGAAACAGAGCCGGCAGAACCGCGGCGCCCGCACCGGCGGCCATGAACGCAGTGCCGCCGCGGAGGCGAAGGGGAAGGAGAAGGCATCGGCCCCGCAGGAGCCCGAGCAGTCGATGTCGAAGCACGTCGCCCATAAGGCCCAGCGGAAGTTCGGCCACAACTGATCTTCGGTGACCGGCCGCGGCCGGGGAGCGGGCGCTCCCGTAGGATCGCGGCATGGACCTGTCAGGAAGAGTCTGGGGCGCCACCCGCGCTGAGCGGGAAGCGCCCTATCCGTGCGATCGCCTCGTGGCGGCCCCTACCGAGGGGTGGACCCGGGCCATTGACGTATCGGCGCCGGCCGGCCTCGTCTTCCGTTGGCTACAGCAGTTGACCATCGCGCCGTACAGCTATGACTGGATCGATTTCCGCGGCCGCAAGAGCCCCCACACCCTTGTCGAGGGGCTACCGGAACTGGCCGTGGGACAGCCGCTCCTCGTGTTCGAGATCGCGGACTTCGAGCCCGACACGCACCTCACCGGCGTGCTCCCGCCCCAGCTCGCCGAACAGCACGGGCAGATGGCGGTGAGCTACACCCTGCGCCCGCTCGACAGCGGCTGCCGCCTGGTGGTGAAGGTCGTAGTCGAGGCCAAGGGGTCCCTCGCCCAGAGACTCCGCCGCAGGTTTCTCGCCTGGGGTGATGTCGTCATGATGCGCAAACAGCTCCTGACCCTCAAGAAGCTGGCCGAACGGGATGGCGTCACCAACCTGCCTGAACAACACACCTAAGGGCGCGTCGTTCGGATCGAGCCGGTGGCCCGTATGCGGCTACCGGCCCGGAATCCCCGGTGACGCACCGGGCTGGGAGTCTTCCCCTTCGTATGCCGCCAGCGCGAGTTGGCGGCCGGCCAGCACCTCGCCGAGGTCCTCGAGGACCGCTCGCTCCTTGGCCAGCTTCATACGGGCCGCGGCCTCGACGGCGGCCCATGCCTGCCGGGCACGTTTGTTGGCCACCCGTCGGCTGTCACCCCGGAGGAAGCCTGCCCCCGCCGCACACCCCGCAGCGATCAGCGCCAGCAACGCCGCGGGAATGCGGGCATCCACCGACGCCAGCCCCGCGGCTCCGGATGCACCGGCGAGGAGCGCCGCCGGGAAACCCAGCGCGATATCGACCTTGACCCAGAAATCGGCCCTGCGGTGAGCGAGGTCCTTCTGTCGTATCGCTTCGTCACGTAACCGCTCCAGCTCGGTCCGCAGTCGACAGGGCTCGTTCCAGGAGGGTGACACGGGTGGTCCGGCAGAGGTAGTTGCCATGTCTGGATTCCAACACGGGGGAAACTCAGGGGACTTGTGCGAGCATGCACAGTCTTGCGGGGCGTCCGTGGTGGGCTCTCGACAGATCGGCCGGTGCGGCGGGCCCGGAAGGCGCCCTCCCTCGCTCCCTCCCTCGCCTCAGCTGCGTCTGCCCCTTGCGTCGCCCGCGTACGTCCCTCCTTGACCGACGTCCCGCTCCGCGCAGCTCACCCAGGTTGACTACGGTGGAGGAAGCCGCCGGCGTGGTCACCGGCGGACGGGCGGCCCGCCTCGCGTGTCACCCGGACCCCGAGGAAAGGTGCGGACATGACGAGCGTGCACGGCGACCCCCTGGACATCCCCACCCCGGACGGCGTCGCCGACGCCTACCTCGCGCACCCCGACGACGGCAAGCCGCACCCCGGCGTCCTGCTGTACATGGACGCGTTCGGACTGCGCCCCTCGTTGGAGGAGATGGCCAGGCGGCTGGCCGGGCACGGCTACACGGTGCTGGTACCCAACGTCCTGTACCGCTCAGGGCGTGCGCCCGTGGTGGACCTGCCCGACTTCATCGACCCCTCCCAGCGGCCGGAGATCTTCGAGCAGCTCGGCCCGGTCATGCAGGCCCTCACGCCCGACCTGGCGATGCGGGACGCCGGCGCCTGCCTCGACTGGCTGGCCGCCTCCCCCCTGGTCACCGACGGGCCGGTGGGCACCACCGGCTACTGCATGGGCGGTGTGCTCGGGATCCGCACCGCCGCGGCCTACCCCGACCGTATCGGCGCCGCGGCCTCCTTCCACGCGGGCCGCCTGGCCACCGATGCCGAGGACAGCCCGCACCGGCTCGCCGACCGCATCGCGGCGGAGCTGTACTTCGGCCACGCCGACCATGACTCTTCGATGCCGGCCGACCAGATCGCGAGCCTGGAGCGGGCCTTGGACGCCGAAGGCGTGTCCTACCGCAGCGAGTTGTACGAGGGCGCCCACCACGGCTACACCCAGACCGACACCGCCGCATACAACTCCGAGGCGGACCAGCGTCATTGGCGCAACCTGCTGGAGCTTTTCGGTCGCCGGCTCTGACGGACGGGCGGACGGGCGGGCGGACGGGCGGATGGAAGGGCGGGCGCACGGGCGGAAGGGCGCGCGGAGCAGAATGCGCTGACGAACTGGCCGACCGCGCCCTGCACCTCGTCGACCCGTGCACCGTCCGCTGCGACGATCCCCATCCCGATGCCCGCACCGTCGCCCTGCCCTGTCTCGCCACCGGCAGCTCCGAGGCTCAGGCCATCAACTGGAGGGGCCGATCACACCGTGTTAGCGTGAAAGAGTCCGTATCAAAACGGACACTCACCCGCCTACCTGGCCTCTCCAGAGGGAGATGGTGACCATGGCGCGGGACCCTCTGTTCCACGCATCCCGGGCCGGTACCGAGGCTCGGCGAGGCGAGGAGAGTTCCCCCCGGACCAGCAGACGGGCGGCCGCGGTCCGGAACAACGTGGACTGGGACGGCCTTCGCCGGCGGATGCGCGGCGCACTGCTGCGGCCGGGAGACGCCGGGTTCGAGAACGCCAGGAAGCTTTTCAACCCGCTCAATGACGACCAGGTGCCCGCGGCGGTGGCGCAGTGCGCGTCGGTGGCCGATGTCCGCGAGGCGGTGCTGGCGGCCGCGCACCGGGTTCCGCTGGCGGCCCGCAGCGGTGGACACTCCTATGTCGGTTACTCGGCGCCGCACGGCGGTCTCACCATTGATCTCCGGCGTCTGTCGGCCGTGCGGGTCCAGCCGGACGGCACCGCCACCATCGGCGCCGGCGCGACCCTGCAGGATGTCTACACCGCACTCGGCCAGGCCAACCGCTGTCTGCCCGGCGGCTCCTGTTTCACCGTCGGCATCGCCGGGGTGGCCCTGGGTGGCGGAATCGGCGTGCTGCAGCGCAAGTTCGGGCTCACCTGTGACCACCTCGTGTCCGCTGAGGTCGTGACCGCGGACGGGAGGACACTGACCGCCTCGGCCACCCAGCACCCGGACTTGTTCTGGGCCCTGCGCGGTGGCGGCGGAGGCAATTTCGGGGTCGTCACACAGTTCACCTTCGCGACCGATCCGGCGCCGGCACTGACGGTGTTCCTGCTCGACTTCCCGGCGGGGAAGGTGACGAAGGTGCTGACCGCGTGGCAACCGTGGATCACGGCCGCGCCCCGCGCGCTGTGGGCCAACCTCAATGTGTCGGGTGGCGCCGTACCGCGCTGCAAGGTGGCCGGCTGTTTCGTCGGTCCGAGCAGCGCCTGCACTCCCCTGCTGGACGACCTGGTCGCGCGCGCCGAGGTACGTCCCGACCAGCGAAGGGTCGAGGACCGCGACTACTTCAAGGCCATGCGCTTCTTCTCCGGCAGCCCCGACCGGCAGTCGTTCGTCGCCTCGTCGCGGGTGCTCGCCTCGCACGCCGCCAACCCGGGCGCGGTCGTCACCCTGATGAAAGGCCGCCCGGGGATGGCCCTCATCCTCGACCCCCTCGGTGGTGCGGTGGCCGATGTAGGCGTCCAGCAGACCGCGTTCCCGCACCGTAAGGCCTTCGCCACCGCTCAGATCTACGCGAGCGCGACGGCAGCGTCCGAAGCCGCGGTGGTGCGCAGCGTCGGCCAGGTCGTGGCGGGGCTTGCGGACCAGGGCATCAAGGACGGCTACGTGAATTACATCGACCCGGCCCTCCCCGACTGGGGAAGGGCCTACTACGGCCCGAATCTGGATCGTCTGCGCACTGTCGCGCACGACTACGACCCGGACCAGGTCTTCGACTTCCCGCAAGCGGTCACCCGGGCGTGACCGGCAACCCCGGCGACGCACCGGCTCCCCCACCGGCCGGTACCGGCCATGGGCCCGCCGTGTCCCGCGCGGAGTTCGACGCACTGTTCGCGACGGTCCGTACATGGGGCGACTGGGCCGCTGCCGACCGCGGGGCCTGGAACCGGGTGACGCCGGAGCGGGTACGGCGGGCCACCGCGCTGGTCCGGTCCGGCACCGTCGTCCCGATGGCACGTCCCTGGGACACGGCCCCCGGCCCGGACAACAGCAAGCCCGCCCTGCACTACATGTCCGACCTCGGTGACGTCGAGCCTCCTGAACCCGCCACGCACAAGGACTTCATCGCCGTCGACTACCACGGCAAGGGCGTCAGTCATCTGGACGCGCTGTCCCATGTCGCTTATCGCGGGCAGCTCTACGACGGCCGCGCGGCGCATGAGTGCCTCGACGCCGGCGGTGCGCGGTTCGGTGCCGTATCAGCGCTGGGCCCGCTCGTGACCAAGGGTGTGCTCCTCGATCTGCCCCTCGTTCTGGGGGTCAGCTGGCTGGAGCCCGGACGGGCTGTGCACGCGGCGGACCTCGTCGCCGCGGAGCAGGCGCTCGGGGTGACGATCGGCGAGGGCGACGCGGTACTGCTGCGGTCCGGCGGCCTCCGCCGCCGCCAGGAGCTGGGTGCCTGGGACACCGGCGCGGCGAGCGCGGGTCTGCATGTGGACGCCATGCCCCTGCTGGCCGAGCGCGGCATCGCCCTGCTCGGCGGCGACGGCGACAGCGACGTACGGCCCTCGCCGGTGGACGGCCTGCATTCTCCGGTGCATGCGCTGGCCATCGCCGCGATGGGGGTGCCGCTCCTGGACAACCTCGACCTGGAGGCGCTCTCCGCCGCGAGCGCCGGGACGGGCCGTTACGAGTTCCTACTCCTGGTAGCTCCCCTGAACATCCCCGGCGGCACCGGTTCGCCCGTCACTCCGGTCGCGGTCCTGTGACGGCCGGCGGTCACCCGGACCGTGTACCGGGCGGCATGCGGGAGGCCAGGTCACGGGCATGATCACCTCTATGGACGGCCCGTGATCTCCGTGCGGTCGGACCGCGTTGCCGGGTTCCTGAAGGTGCCCGGCCACACGCTTCTCCGCCGGGTCCGCGATCCGCACCGCCAGAAGTGCAAAGCTCTACAATTGGTGCAAACGGGACAGCTGCTCCGACGTACGGGTGGCCATCGCAGCATGCACCCATGTGGGAAGTGATTGGGATGGGGCTGGCGGGAGAGGACATCGGTCCCGCACGCGCCCGTGAGCAGTTCCTTCGAGGTGGGTCGGCCGAGGGAGCCGTCCGGAGTCCGATCCTGGATTCCTGGCAGCGTTCCCGGTCGCTGGGGCTCACACCGGAAGGCTGCGAGCTTCCCTACACCCAGGATCTCGATCTGGACGGCCGGCTCATCCGCGCCGCGGTGCCCGTACTGGACCGGCTGCAGTCCAGGTTCGCGGGCCGGAACATGAATGTGTCGCTCGCCGACGGACGCGGCGCGGTGCTGCAACGCCGCTTCGGCGAAGCCTCTCTGGTCAGACAGCTGGCCGCGATCCAGAGTGTTCCGGGCTTCGTGTTCGCCGAGCAGTTCGGCGGGACCAACGGAATCGGGCTGGCTCTCGCGGAGCGGCAGCTGATCAACGTCTACGGGGCCGAACACTTCGCCGAGCGCTCACAGTCCAGTGCCTGCGCGGCAATTCCCGTCCGGGACCTGCTCAGTGGGCGCATTGAAGGCGTCCTGTGCCTCGGCTTTCCGCTCACCGACGCGGACGCCGCGCTGAACACCGTGATCCGCAAGGCCGCCGGCGCCATCGAACGGCGGCTGCTGGACCAGAGTTCGTCGCGGGAGCGGGCCTTGCTGCAGGCCTACCTCGACGCCAGGCGCCACGAGCCGAGCGGCGGTACGAGCGGTGGTACGAGCGGTGGTACGAGCGGCGGTACGAGCGGCAACGGGCAGCTGGGTGAGCTTGCCGAGAGCGGTCTGGACTGGCGTGACCAGATGATCCTCAAGGAGAAGGCCACCGAGCTGATCACCTCGGCCCAGCGGGCCGCCGTAGAGGTGTCCCTGCCCGGCGACCGGCGGGTCACCCTGCTGAGCCGCCCCGTGACGAGCGCCTCCGGGGTGGAGGGGATCGTCGTCGAAGCGGTCCTGCCCTCGGCCCACCAGCGGGTTGCCGTACCCGCCGAAGCCGGGTCACCCCCCGTACCCCTGGCGGAGGAGGTCCTCGTACCCGCCGCCCCACTGCCCGGGCACCTTCCCGACGCCGCACCCGGCCGGGCGGTCGCGACAGCCCGCAGGCCCGGCGCTCCCGGCAGGCCCGGCGCTCCCGGCATGCCCAGCGGCGCGGGAAGCCCCGCGCCCGACCGCGCGACCAGTGGGCTGGTGCTGGTCGGCGAGCCGGGAGTGGGCACGTACGCCGTGGCGGCCCGGCGCCGTCTGGAGCTGCTGTCCGAGGCCAGCACCTGCATCGGCACCACCCTGGACGTGAGCCGTACCGCCCAGGAGCTGGCTGAGATGGCCGTGCCGCGCCTGGCCGACTTCATCACCATCGACCTGCCCGAGGCGGTGCTGCGCGGTGAGGAGCCGACCGACCCACGCTCCGGCCTCCACCGGACGGTGGTCCACGGGATTCGCGACGACTGCCCCTTCTACCCCGCCGGCGAACCCGTCGACCTTCGCCCGACGACGCCCCAGCTTCGCGCTCTGGCCGCCGGGGAGCCGGTCCTGGAGCCCGACCTGCGGGCCGCCACGGGGTGGATCGCCCAGGATCCCGGGCACGCGCAGGAGCTCCTCGACCACCACGTCCACTCCCTCATCGCCGTCCCCCTCCTCGCCCGTGGGATCGCCCTGGGCGTGGCGAGCTTCTACCGCTCGGCGGATCCGGCGCCCTTCGGGGACGACGACCGGTCGCTGGCCCAGGAACTCGCCACCCGCGCGGCCATCTGCATTGACAACGCCCGCCGTTACACCCGCGAACACACCATGGTCCTGGCGTTGCAGCGCAGCCTGCTGCCGCACAGCTTCCCCGAGCAGAACGCCGTCGAGGTCGCCTCCCGCTATCTGCCTGCCGAGTCGGGGGTGGGCGGAGACTGGTTCGATGTCATCCCGCTCTCCGGTACCCGTATCGCTCTGATCGTCGGGGATGTCGTCGGTCATGGGATGCATGCCGCCGCCACCATGGGCCGGCTGCGCATCGCCGCGCGCAACTTCGCCGAACTGGACCTCGGCCCGGACGAGGTCCTCACCCACCTCGACAATCTCGTGGGGCGCCTCGACCGGGACGAGGACACCGCGGAGGCCTCCGCCGCCAGCCCCGGCATCATCGGCGCCACCTGTCTGTACGCCATCTACGACCCCACCTCCCAGGAGTGTGTGATGGCCCGGTCCGGCCACCCCCCGCCCGCGATCGTCCGCCCCGACGGCACCGTGACCTTCCCCGACCTCCCCGCGGGCCCGCCGCTGGGCCTCGGCGGGCTCCCGTTCGAGACCGCCGCCTTCCACCTCCCCGAGGGCAGCCAACTCGTCCTCTACACCGACGGGCTCATCCAGGACCGCCACCGCGATTTCGACACGGCTCTCGACCGGCTGCGCCAGGCCCTGGCGCACCCGCACCGCTCGCCCGAGGAGACCTGTGAGGCCGTTCTGCGGGCCGTGGTGCCCGACCGCCCCACCGACGACATCGCCCTGCTCGTCGCCCGTACCCGCACCCTGGCCCCGGACCGGATCGCCACCTGGGACCTGGCCGCCGACCCCGCGCTCGTCTCCGGTATCCGCGCGGCCGTGACCCGCCAACTGGCCGAATGGGGGCTGGACGAGGTCGTCTTCGCCACCGAACTCCTGCTCAGCGAGCTGGTCACCAATGCCATCCGCTACGGCACCGGCCCCATCCAGGTACGCCTGCTCCACGACCGCACGCTGATCTGCGAGGTCTCCGACACCAGCAGCACCGCCCCGCATCTGCGCCATGCGGCCACCACCGACGAGGGCGGCCGCGGGCTGTTCCTCGTCGCGCAGCTCGCGCAGGCCTGGGGCACCCGCTACACCGCCGACGGCAAGGTCATCTGGGCCGAGTGCGCGCTGGAGGTTCCCGGCAGAAAGCTCGGCATCGCCGAAACACACTTCGACGACATTCCCGCCATCTGATAGCCCATCCGGCATCGAGGCCAAAGGGGGCCTTAGCATGGCGGAAATGTGGTGACCGGTACCGGTGATGCGCCGCGGAACCGCACGCCCCGGAACCGCCCGCCCCGGCGCCCACACCACCGCGAAGCGCCCAGCAGCATTGCCTCGTCAGTCGGGAAGAACCACCAGGCCGACCCCCGGAGAAGTCTGTGCATGACGCTCCTGACAGCACCCCTCCCCCGCGCCATGGCCCAGAGCCTCTCGTCCGGATACGCGGCCTCAGCAAGCGGTTCGGCGGCACACTTGCGCTGGACGCGGTCGACCTCGACATCCATTCCGGCAGCATCCTCGCCCTGCTCGGCCCCAACGGTGCCGGAAAGTCCACCCTCATCAAGGTGCTCGCGGGCGTCCACCACGCGGACGAGGGCGAGGTGACCGTGGCCGGGCACCCGCTCGGCACCGAGGCGGCCGCCCGCACCATGTCCTTCATCCACCAGGACCTGGGCCTGGTGGAGTGGATGACAGTCGCCGAGAACATCGCCCTGGGCACCGGATACGCACGCCGCGCGGGGCTGCTGTCCTGGCGGAAGACCCGCGAACGGTGCGCCGAGGCCCTGGGTATCGTCGCCGCGCACCTCGATCCCCGCACCGTCCTCGCCGACCTCCCGCGCGCCGAACGGTCCTTGGTGGCCATCGCCCGCGCACTGTCCACCCGGGCCGAACTCATCATCCTCGACGAGCCGACCGCCAGCCTCCCGGCAGCGGACTGCGCCCGGCTCTTCGAGGTGCTCCACACGCTGCGCGACCAGGGCCACGCACTCGTCTACGTCACCCACCGGCTCGACGAGGTGTACAAGGTCGCCGAGGTGTTCGCCGTCCTCCGCGACGGCCGCCTCATCAGCCAGGGCCCGCTCGCCGGCCACAGCCCTGCCCGGCTGGTGCACGACATCGTGGGCCATGAACCGGTCAGCTACGGCTTCGCCCCCGCCACGGGGCCGGCCGTTCTGCGTCTCGACGGCGTACGGGCCGAAAACACCGCACCGGTCAGCCTGGAACTGCGCGCCGGGGAGATCCTCGGCATGGTGGGCCTCACCGGCGCCGGCCACATGGAGCTGGGCCGCGCCCTGGCCGGCTCCCGGCCGGTCGCCGGCGGACGGGTCCGGCTCAACGGCCGGCCGTACGCCCCGGGCACGGTCACCACCGCCGTCGACTCCGGCGTCGGCTTGGTGACCAGCAACCGTCAGGAAGAGGGCTGTGCCGCGGAACTGACCGTACGGGAGAACTTCCTGGCCAACCCCCGGGCGGACGGGCTGCCGGCCTTTCACTGGATCAGCCCCCGGCGCGAGCGGGCCGAGGCCACGGCCCTGGCCGAGCGCTTCTCGGTGTCCCCCCGGGACAGCGAGGCGCCGATCGCCACCCTGTCCGGAGGCAACCAGCAGAAGGTCATGGTCGGACGGTGGCTCCGGATCCACCGCAGTCTGCTGATCCTCGAAGAGCCGACCGCCGGGGTGGACATCGGCGCCAAAACAGCGATCTACCGCCTGCTCCAGGACGCGCTGGCCGAAGGCCTCGCCGTGCTGCTCCTCTCCACCGACTTCGAGGAGGTCGCCCACGTGTGCCATCGCGCCCTGGTATTCGTCCGCGGGGCGGTGACGGAGGAGCTGAGCGGCGAGGCCCTCACGGTCGCCGGACTCGCCCGCGCCTCCTCTGCCATGGCCGCGCTCACCGGGGAGACGAGGAAACCATGACGCCCTCCCCGCATGCCCCGCCGGTCCGCCGGCTGGGTCACCTCGTCGGCGCCTACGGCCTCTTGGCCCTCACCGCCCTGCTGTTCCTGGCCTTCTCCCTCGCCCTGCCGGACACCTTTCCCACCCTGGACAACATCTCCGAGATCCTGTCCAACCAGTCGATCCCCGCCATCCTCGCGCTCGGCGCGATGATCCCCATCGTCACCGCCAAGTTCGACCTGTCCATCGGCTACGGTCTCGGCCTCGCGCATGTGATGACGATGCAGCTCATCGCCAACGCCTCGTGGCCCTGGCCGCTTGCCTGCCTCGTGGTGGTCCTCGGCGGGGCGGTCGTCGGAACCTTCAACGGTGTCGTCGTCGAATTCGCGAAGATCGACTCCTTTATCGCCACCCTCGGCACCGGCAGCATCCTGTACGCCCTCACCGGCTGGATCACCAACGGGGCCCGGATCGTCCCCGGCCCCCAAGGCCTGCCGGCCGCCTTCACCGACCTCTACGACTCCAGGTTCCTCGGCCTGCCGGTTTCCGCCTTCTACGTCCTCGCCCTCACCGCCGTACTGTGGCTGCTCCTGGAACGGCTGCCCCTCGGCCGGTACCTGTACGTCATCGGATCCAACCCCCGCGCCGCCGACCTGCTGGGCATCCCCTCCCGGCGCTACGTCATCTACGCATTCGCCGGATCGGGTCTGATCGTCGGTATCGCCGGTGTCCTGCTCGCCGCGCAGCAGCGCATCGGGAACCCCAGCGTCGGCCTGGACTATCTGCTGCCCGCCTTCGTCGGTGCGCTGCTCGGCTCCACCGCGATCAAACCCGGCCGCCCGAACGCTCTGGGCACTCTGGTCGCCGTCGTCATCCTGGCCATCGGCCTCGCCGGCATCGGCCAGTTCGGCGCCCAGTTCTGGGTCACCCCGCTGTTCAACGGCGCCACCCTGCTCATCGCCGTCGGCATGGCCGGCTACGCCGCGCGCCGCCAGCTGCGCCACCGACGCGCGGAGCCGCCCCGGACGCACCAGGACCTGCCCAAGGTCACCTCGTGACGGGGCACCACCGTGCCGTCCCTCCACCCGGAGCGCCCGTGCACCCGCACCACAGGACCGTCCTGAGCACCGCAGTCGCCATGACGGTGGCGGCCGCTGTCCTCGCCGGCTGCGAGCGCGGCACGTCGACCGGTGCCGGGCCCACCGCGACAGGGCCGGCCGAGGCCGGCTGCCCCGCCGTACTGGCCGACGCCGGGACGGCCGTGCAACGGGCCATGAAGACCAACCCCGCCTGGCTCGGTCCCACCCGTGGCCCCCGGGCGGTCCCCGGCAAAAGCATCGTCTATGTCGCCCAGACCATGACCAACCCCGGTGTCGCCGGCGCCGCCGAGGGGGTGCGGGAAGCCGCGAGGACCATCGGCTGGGACGTCCGGGTGATCGACGGCCAGGGCACCCCCGCCGGGATCCAAGCGGCATTCAGCCAGGCCCTCGCCCTCCGGCCCTCGGGCATCGTGATCGGCGGCTTCGACCCCAAGCTGACGTCGCAGCAGGTCGCCAAGGCCAACGCCCTGCACATTCCGCTCATCGGCTGGCATGCGGTCGACTCCCCCGGCCCGAGCAAGGACCCCGAACTCTTCACCAACATCACCACCAGGGTCCAGGACGTCGCGAAGATCAGCGCGGACTGGGTCATCGCGCACTCCCACGGCCACGCCGGAGCCGTCGTGTTCACGGATGCCTCGATCCCGTTCGCCAGAAACAAATCCGAACTGATCAAGAAGGAGCTGGCCACCTGCTCCGGCGTGCGGCTGCTCGCGGAGGTGAACATCCCGATCTCGGACACCAGCAGCCGGACTCCCCAGCAGGTCTCCGCGCTGCTCTCCCGCTTCCGGGACAGGTGGACCTACTCCGTCGCCATCAACGACGTCTACTTCGCCGACGCCGCACCGGCCCTGCGCGCAGCACGCAAAAAGGGCGCCGGCGCCCCCTACAACGTCGGCGCCGGCGACGGCGACCCCTCAGCCTTCCAACGCATCGACAGCGGGCAATTCCAGGCAGCCACCGCCCCCGAACCGCTCTCCCAACAGGGCTGGCAGATCCTCGACGAATTCAACCGCGCCTTCTCCGGCGAACCCCCCAGCGGATATGTCGCCCCCGTACACCTCTCCACAGCCGCCAACAGCGGCGGGGCCACGGCCTGGGACCCACCCGACTACCGCGCGGCGTACCGGAGGATCTGGGGCAGGTAGCCCCCCGTTACCCACCACACTCAGTTGCCCACCACACTCAGGCCCCTCACACTCAGGCCCCTCACAGAGTCCACTCCGCGCTCTCGTCGTGGTGAGCGGCGATCCCGTGCGTTTCGTCGCTCTGAGCGTCCGCGCCACAGCTGACGCATCCTCAACGGCGGGACATAGAGAGGTCGCAGGGGGCCTTCCGGGGCAACTACGCCACGGGCATGGACCGGATCGCGGAGATATCGAACTGCAGCCGGACCTTCTCGCTCACCATGGCGCCGCCCGCTTCCAGACGTTGGTTGTAGACCAAGCCCCAATCGGTCCGGTCGATGGTGGTGGTGCCGTCGAAGCCGGCCCGCTCATAGCCGAACGGGTCCAACACCGAGCCGAGGTAGTCGAGTTGCAGCTCGACCGGCCGGGTGATGCCACGGATGGTCAGATCCCCTGCCATGCGGAAGCTCTCCGCGCCCTCGTGGACCGTGGAGGTACTGCGGAACACCATCTCCGGGTAGCGGTGTGCGTCGAAGAAGTCGGTGCCGATGAGGTGTGCGTCCCGCTGTTCTACGCCCGTGTCAACACTGCCGACCCGAATGACGAGTTCGGCCCGGGACTGGGAGGGCCGAGCGCCGTCGAAGTACAGCGCGCTGTCGTAATCGGCGAAGGCACCCCGCACCGTCGTGACCATCGCATGCCGCACGGAGAAGCCGATGCGGCTGTGCGGACAGTCGATGGTCCAATGCCCCGTCAGCGCACGAAGTGCGGGGTCGAGCGCAACTCCCGCGGCGTCGGCCGCCGGGAAAGGCGTACGGGGGCCAACAGCCTGCGCCGGCTCGATAGTCGCGCTCTGGCGACGGCTGAAGATACCCATGCGGTCGTAGCCTCCCTCGAATCGAATTAGTCCGTGCTATCACGGCATGGACAGCCGCTACACAGCGAGATGGGCGGCCTCGTCCGGATTTCATGCCCCCGACTGCAAAGATGCACAGGATCGACACGAATATGGATGCGCTGACGGACCGTCCATGACCCGCAGGATGCCCTCCCAGCGCCGCTCGATCCTCGCCAGGTCGCTCCGGCCGCGGGCCGGGTCCTGGAAGGCGCCGTAGTCGGCGGTGCGGTCGGCTCATCCCGCCCAGGCACGCCGGGGGTGCAGGAAAGTGATCAGCATCCTTCGGGGCTGCGGTATCAGCAGCTGCGTGTCCGTTTGGTGGCCATCGCCGCCAGGGTGCCCAGGGTGAGGCAGGTGGCCATCACCGCTGCCATGGGTGCGGGGCTTTGGGTGCCGAACAGCCCGACCAGGGGGGAGGCGGCTGCGCCGAGGAGGAACTGGCCGCCGCCGAGGAGCGCGGAGGTGGCTCCGGGTGCGGCGCGGCCGCGGCTTTGAGCAATGGTCATGACGGCTGGGAAGAAGAGGCCGAATGCGCTGACGGTGATCAGCAGACAGAGCCAGGTCAGTGGCATGGCGCTGCCGGTGGTCGCCTGGATGAGAAGCAGTGCCGCTGCTCCTGCCGTGGCCAGGATGCCGCTGATCATGAGGAGTGTCTCGGGGCGCCGGTGCCTGGCCAGGCGCCCGTAGGCGAGGCTTCCGGTCATGTTGCCGATGGCATTGACGCCGTAGACCAGGCTGGAGAGGGCTGGGGAGAGATGGTAGATGTCCTGGAAGACGAAGGTGGTGCCGGCGATATAGGCGAAGACGGCGGCTCCACCACAGGCGAGCGCCAGCACTGGCGTGAGGACCGCGGGCTGTGCGGCGACCTGTCCGATAGCGCGCAGGCCGGCGGCCAGGCCGCCGGTGAGGCGGGCATCGGGCGGGAGGGACTCCGGAAGCCAGCGCCATACGCCCACGGCCAGGAGCAAGCCCATGAGGGCGAGGACGGCGAAGACGAAACGCCAGGAAACGGCTAGGAGCAGGGCGCCTCCGGCCAGCGGAGCGAGGACCGGGGCCATAGCGGTGATCGCTCCCAGGCGGGAGAAGACCGAAGAGAGTTCGCGGTCGTCGAAGAGATCGGTGACGACAGCACGGGAGACCACGATCCCGGCGGCTCCTGCGATGCCCTGCCCGACTCTTGCCGTGTTGAGCACCGCCACCGTGGAGGCCACCGCGCACACGGTGGAGAAGACGGCGAACACCACGGATCCGCCGATGAGGACGGGACGGCGGCCGACCGCGTCGCTGAGCGGGCCCAGGACAAGTTGCCCGGCGATGATGCCGGCCAGGAAGCTGGTCAGTGACAGTTGCGCACCGGAGGCGTCGGTTGCCAAGGATCGCGCCAGGGCGGGCAGAGCGGGTACGTACATGTCGGTGGCCAGCGGGCTCACTCCGCTCAGCCCAGCCAGAACGAGCAGTAAGCGGACACGCTTCGGCGTGACGGCGTACGGGCTGGACGCATCGGGCGCGGCTGTTCCTGCGGAACGGGCGGTCATAGCGCGCCGGCCGCCCCTTCTCCCGGATCGGACGCTTGCGCGCGCCCGCTGTGCCCGTCCACGGCCGTTTCAGCGGCTGCCACTTGTTCCAGCAGGCCGGCCGCGATCTGCAGCACGCAGCGCTCAGCCGGCGACAGCCTCTGACGCAGTGCCGTTGCCAGCCAGAGATTGCCGTGCCGGACGTGCTCTCGCAGGGCCTCCCGTCCCGCTTCCGTGATGGTGACGTTCTGGCGGCGGGAGTCCACTTCGCTGCGCGAACGACGGATGCGGCCCTGCTCCTCCAACTCGTTGAGCACACGGGTCAGTGACTGGGTCTGGAGTCCTTCGATGGCAGCGAGCTCTGACGGGGTCAGAGCCCCACTGTGACGCAGGTTGGCCAGCACCGATGCGGCCAGTCGTGTCAGGGCCCGGCCGCTTCCCGGCTGCTCGGCACGTAGTCGAGTCGCGAGCCTCGACACGCCCCACCGCAGCGACTCGGCCAGAGCTAGGTCTGTCAGCTGCTGTTCGGCATCATCTCGCATTCTTACAAAGCTATAGCTTGCCAACTGGAGCGATCAATCGCGTTATCAGCCACATTCGGTAAGCGTCAGCTTGGTATTTTGCGAGGCGCGCGAGGCGGCGCAGGCCGGGACGTCAGGCTCGGCGGCGGGGCTTCAGCCATCCGGCAGTTCCCCGGCGCCGACCTCGTCGGCACCAGGCGCCGTGTTCCTCGATGCGCCGGTCGGCCGGGTCGGGCCGTGTGTTCCGGACGAGCGCGGTGACGCGAAGTGCCAGTCTTCTTCGGCTGCTTGGCCAGCCGGCCGTCAGCCTGTCACTGCGAGAGCGCGTATCGGTGGGATGACCGATGTGCGGGGAGTGAGGGCGGGGCCATAGTCCTCGGGAGATCGTTCGCGGGTGGCCGCGGTGCGCCCGGAATTTGGAAGGACCTTCTATGGACATGCAGGCAGATCTGGTGTTTCTCGGCGGGCGGGTGGTCACGGTTGACGCGGAGTTCTCCGTCGCCTCGGCCCTGGCGGTGACCGGTGGGGTCATCAGTGCCGTCGGCGGGCGGGACGACGTCACGCCGCTCATAGGCCCCGGTACCCGCGTCGTCGAACTGCGGGGGGCCACACTGCTTCCCGGTATCAACGATTCCCATCTGCACGGATGCGCCTTCGGCATGTCTACGCCGCCGCTCTCCGTCGAACTCGGCCATCCCGCCGTGTCCTCCCTCGCGGACGTCGCCGAGGCGGTACGGGAGGCCGTCGGGCGGGTTCCGGACGGGCAGTGGATCACGGGGCACGGCTGGGACACCGGATACCTCGACGAGTGCGTCGCCGATCCGTCACGGCAGCCCTCGCGGCGCGACCTCGACGCCGTGAGCCCGGACCACCCCGTCGTCCTGTACTCCTTCTCCGGGCACGCCACGTGGGTCAACTCCAAGGCGCTGGAGCTCATCGGGATCGACCGGCACGCCGTGGCGCCGCCCGGCGGGGCCATCGTCGTGGACGGCGCCGGGGAGCCGACCGGGCTGCTCCACGAGGGTGCCCAGGCACTCATCCAGAACGCGCTGCCTCCGCTCAGCCGGCAGGAGCGGACCGATGCGATCAGGTCGACCCTCGCCACGCTCGCCCGGCTCGGCGTGACCAGCTACACGGAGCCCGGGCTCGGCCCCGGCGGCGACGGCCTGATGCGGGGCGCGCTCGGCGCGGAGACCCTCGACGTCTACCGACGGCTGCTGGCCGACGGTGAACTGACCGCCCGCGTCGGCGTTCTGCTTCTGCCCACCGGAATGGCGAGCACCGCCGAAGAGTTCGCCCACACCCTCACCGCTCTCGGCGAACCCGGCGAACCCGATCCTCGCCGCCTCGCGATCCACGGGGTCAAGGTCTTCGCCGACGGCATCGTCCCCAACAAGACGGCCTGGATGCACGAGCCGTACGTCGGCGGCGGCTGCGGCTCCCTGTGCGTCGGCGGCGAGACCGACGCCGAGCGGATCGCCGAGATCGACGCCATGATCCGACATGCCCACGCCGCCGGGCACCAGCTGGGCGTCCACGTCACCGGCGACCGGGCCATCGACACCGTCGCGGACGCTTTCGCGGCGGCCATGGCCGAGCACCCGCGGCCCGACGCCCGCCACTACGTCATCCACGGCGACTTCCTCACCGCGCACAGCATGAAGGTGCTGGCCGCGCACGGCTTCGGCGTCAACATGAACCCCACCATCAAGTGGACCGTCGCCGACATGGAGGAGGAGTTCGTCGGCGCCGGACGGGCCGCGTACGCATGGCCCTACCGCGATGCCATCGACGCCGGTGTGCGGGTCGCGAGCGGGTCCGACGCCCCCGTCACGTACCCGGACTGGCGCCAGGGCGTTACCACCATGATGCTGCGCGAGTCGAAGGCCGCCGGCCGGGTCAGCGGCCCCGAGCAGCGCATCGGCCTGGCCGAGGCGATCCGTACGTACACGATCGACGCGGCCTGGCAGGACTTCGCCGACGACTGGAAGGGCTCCCTGGAGCCGGGCAAGGTCGCCGACCTCTGCGTGCTCGACGGGGACCTGCTCACCGCCGACCCCCACGACATCCCGGAGATGCCCGTCGTCCTCACCGTCGCGGATGGGCAGGTCGTGCACGACACCCTTCGCGATTGACGTATTCCGGGCGCATGATCATCCTTGGGGGATGGCAGCGCAGCGGAGCACGGCGGACATCCTCGACGCGGCCGTCCACGTCCGTGAGGCCGCCAGGAGCGCCACGAGCGGCGCCACCGGCGTCGACACGGTCCTGGTGGCGCTGTCGGAGGTGATGGAGTACGACCACGCCTCCCTGACCCGGTGGGATCCGCTGCGCAGGCGCCACACCACCCTGGCCGGGAGCTACCCGGACGACGCCACGGCCTACATCGAGACCCGCCTCCACCACGACCCGGTGTTCCCCGTGCTCCACAGCCCGGCCCGGGGCGGTCTCTGGCTCAGGGACGTCCCCGGGCAGCTCCTGGCGGCCTCCCCGGGCTTCCAGGAGGTGCTGTCTCCCCTCGGCATCGAGGACGGCGTGGCCCAGTGCCTGTTCGCCGCCGACGGCCGGTACGTCGGCATGCTGAACGTCAGCACCCGCCGGCCGCGGCGCACACCCGATCCGGCGCGCGCCGTGGTCACCCTGCTCACCGAGGCCCTCGCCGCGGCCGTCGCCCCCCGCACAGGCCAGCCGCCCGAGGAGGTCGCCACTGCCGATCCCTCCGCGGACGCGCGGCGCCCGGAGGCGCGGCGGCCTGGCGGACTCTCGCCACGGGAACTCCAGGTGCTGGCCGAACTGAGCGCCGGCCACACCAACCGGGAGATCGCCGAGCGGCTGTACATCACGCCGCGCACCGTAGGGACCCACGTCGAACACATCCTCGCCAAGCTCGACCTCCCCAACCGCGCGGCCGCCGCCGCCCGAGCCGCCGCCTGGGGAATCGAACCCACCCGCTGACGTCAGCACCCCCTCGCGCCAGCCGGCAAGAACGGCGTTGCGCAACTGATGACCACCGTGGACGCTTCCCTGCGCGCGTCCCGCTGAGGGCCCCACCCGAACACCCAACAGCCGGCCTGCGCTACGGACCGCCTTGCTGTGTGGCTGCACGGCGAGCGACCTCCCGAACGCCTGCCGATTGTCGCAAAACGCTAGGTCATGTGTCGTGATCCGAGAAGCGCGTCCCCTGGTGGGGAGATAGCGTCATTGTCCGAACGTTCCGTGTCCGCCGAGGCCGGCGCCCCGGCTCGTTCCTGCGGCGCGATTGGGCGTCCCGTGCATCCGAGCATCGAGGAGAGATCTCGTGACCACGACCGAGCCCCAGACCACCGAGTTGGCCGCGCTGGCCGCCGAGGCGTACGTCTTCGCCTACCCTCTGGTCACCATGGAGCTGACCAGGCGTCAGATGACTACTTCGGGCTCGTCCGTCCTCGGCGGCGCACCACTCAACAGCTTCGCCCACATGCCGTTCCCCCCGGATGCCTCGTTCGAGGGTGTGGTCAGCCCGAACGTGGACACCCTGTACTCGATTGCCTGGCTGGATCTCTCGGCCGGGCCGGTGCAGTTGTCTGTTGCCGCGACCCCGGGGCGGTACTTCCTTCTGCCGCTCTACGACGCCTGGACCAATGTCTTCGCCTGCCCGGGCACCCGGACGACGGGCCACGGCGCGGGCGAGTTCGCGCTGGTCGGCCCCGGCTGGCAGGGCGAGCTGCCCGAGGCGGTGGAGCGGATCGACGCCCCGACCGCCCTGATGGCGATTGTCGGCCGTACCCAGGTCAACGGTGCGCAGGACTATCTGGCGGTCCATGCCGTCCAGGCCGGTTACCGGCTGACGCCGCTGACGGACACCCCCGTCTCCACGGCAGTGGGCCCCGGACCGCTGGATCTGGTGACCGCTCCGGTCGACCAGGTCGCGGCACTCGATGCCGCCACGTTCTTCGCTATGACCGCCCACCTCATGGCGGACAACCCGGCCAAGCCGGCCGACGCTCCGGTCGTCGAGCGGATGGCGTTGCTCGGCGTTGTCCCTGGCCGGCCGTTCGACTGGGACTCGTTGAGCCCCGAGGCGCAGCAGGCGATCGCCGAGGGCGCAACCGAGGGCCTGGCCCGGGTGCAGGCCGCGGGCCGCGCGCCGCGTGCGGAGGTGCACGACGGCTGGATAACCCCGTACGACATCGGCAGCTACGGGACGGACTACCTCCAGCGGGCCGCGATCACCGCGGTGGGTCTGGGCGCCAACCTCCCACAGGACGCCATCTACTCGATGTGCAGGGTCGACGCCGACAACAAACCCCTGCACGGCAGCGGCCGTTACCAACTGCACTTCGAGGCCGACAGCCTGCCGCCGGTGAACGCGTTCTGGTCCCTGACCCTGTACAACGACCGGCAGTTCTTCGTCGACAACCCGATCAACCGTTACGCCATCGGCGACCGTGACGCGCTGCAGTTCCACTCCGACGGGTCCCTGACGCTGCTGATCCAGCACTCGTCACCGGGCGAGCCTCTGGAGTCCAACTGGCTTCCGGCACCGGAGGACTCCTTCAACGTCATGCTGCGCACATTCTGGCCCCGGCCCGAAGTCCTGGAGCGCACCTGGCACACGCCGGCCCTCTGCCGCGTCGGCTGACCTTCCGCGACGGCGAAGCGAGCAAGGAAGGAAGCAAGGGAGGATGCAAGGGAGCAATATGTGGCTCCGCACGCCGCCCGGAGCAGGTCGCCCCCGTCACCACCCTTCCGGCACACCGTCCCCGTCCCTGGGGGACAACCGCAACCCCGTGACCAAGTCCGGGTGGATCCGCAGCGCGTAGGACATCTGGTGGTCGGCCCAGGGGTGCAGCAATGCCTGGTAGTGGGCCAGGTCGTCGGGATCGGTCACCAGGTGGCAGTAGCCGGTCACCACCACGCTCCAGCCGCAGTGTGTGGTCGGGTCGATGGTGTCGGCCTCGTAGGCGACGACCACCCCCGTGTCCTCCGCGTGTTCGGTCAAGCTGGTCAGTGCCGCGCCCTCGTGGGTACGGATGATCACTTCTCCGTGGTGGAGGAGGTGGTTGACGGGGCGGATGGCCGGCAGTGCGTCCTGGGTGAAGACGATCCGGCCCAGCGACACGCTGCCCAACAGGCGGAGGGCCTCGGCCCGGTCCAGTTCGGTGCAGCGGCGGGACGCCTCGCGGTCGGCCCAGGCCACCGGCGTGGAGTCGGTGGCGGCCCCGGCTGTGTGCCGGGCCGGGTTGTCGTTCACGGCGTGCTCCCTGTCCTTGTGACACTGCTGACGCGCTGGGTTTCCCGTCAGTAGAAAGGCTCCGCCGGCAACCCGCCAGGGGCCGTTCGGCCCGCCTTCGGTCCGTGCACCTTTCACGGCCCGGTCGGCATCACTCCGCCGCTCCGGTCATCGCCTCGTCTGCCGGGTACGCCGCGCAGCGGCCGGCGGGCTGGGCCAGTGGGTCCGGCACCGGGTCGTGACGAATGTCGTCCGCCCGTATGCCGGTCGCGGTCAGCCGCGCGACGGTGGCACCTACCAGGGCCGCCGGGCCGCTGACGAAGGCGAGGTGCTGCGACCACTGCCCGTCCCGCGCCACCGCCTCGGCCAGCGGTCCGTACCCGGCCGACGGGTCGTCGCGCTCCGGGACGACGTCCTCGTCCAGCACCCGGACCACCCGCAGCCGGTCGTGGCGTACCGCCAACCGGTCCAGCGCCGCGGCGTCATACAGTTCGGCGCGACTGCGGGCCCCGACGAAGAGGTGGACCCGGCCGGCCGGGCGCTGCGGAAGACCGCGGGTCCCGCGGCGACGGCCCTCCCACTCCTCCAGCAGCGCCTTGATCGGCGCCCAGCCCGTGCCGCCCGCCACCATCAGCAGATCGCGGGAGCGGTCCTCGTCCCGGAGCGTCATCGTGCCGTGCGCCGGGCCCAGCCGCAGGACGTCGCCGACCCGGGTGCCCCTGACCAGGGCGTCGCTGACCCCGCCGGGACCGGTGCGCCGGATGTGGAACGCCACCTCTCCGTCCGGCGCCGGCGCCGACGCGAGGGAGTAGTGGCGCCACGCCTGGGGCATCAGCGGGGACTCGACCGCCGCGAACTGGCCGGCCCGGTACGGGTACGGCTCGTGCGGCCGGATCCGCAGCACCGCGAGGTCCGGGCGGCGCCGCTCGTGGGCGGTCACCGTGCCCTGCCAGCACGGGGGTTCGGCGAGCGCGGCGTCAGCGCCCTCGACCATCGACGCGACGGCGAACCGCAGCATCCGCACCCACGCCTGTTCCACCGCCTCGGCCCAGCGGGGCCCGGCGGTGCGCCGCAGCGCCGTACACAGGGCCGCTTCGAAGGCCTCGTAGTGCGCCGGACGCACCCCGAGCTTGCGGTGGTCGTGACCGAGCTGCCGGAAGGAGGCGGCCACCTCGTCGGGTCGGTGCAGATTCTCGATCAGGTACCAGAAGGCGCGGGCGAGATGCGCGCGCTGGAAGTCCATGGACGCGGGGAACAGCGCTCGCAGGTAGGGCCACCGGGCGAACATGTCGTCGTAGAGGTGGGCGATCAGGTCGGCGAACGGCGTGACCAGGTCGAGGTATTGGGTGATCAGGCGTTGGTCCGCGGCGCCGTCGTATAAGGCGGCCGTTTCCGGCGCGGGTGCCCGGCCCTGACCGAGGATGCGCCGCCGCAGCCGCATGGCGTCGTGCCGGGCGAGCAGGGCGTGGTATTCGCCGCCGACGGTAGCCGCGGCGGATCCTCCGGACGGTACGGATGTCACGGACGTCACGGAGCTCACGGAGCCCACCGACGGCGAAGCGGAACGTGCGGGCTGGCGGGACTGCTGCATGGAATCGACCTCCTGACGGGAACGCCAGTGTCGCAACGCGGTGCCGTGCCCGAAGGGCCCCGCTCCCCCAGGGCCGTTCGGCCCTTGCGCGGGCCGCCGGGCCCGGCGAACCTCGTGGGCGGGACCCTTGTGCCTGCCGATCCACGAGAACCACAGAGCGAGAGTGCATGAACCAGCAGCCCGTTCCTCCTGCCCCCGCCGCGCCCGTCGCCGCCCCCGCGACGTCACTGCGTGTCTTCATCCTCGACGACCACGAGGTGGTCCGCCGCGGTGTGCGGGACCTGTTGGAGGCAGAGGAGGACATCGAGGTCGTCGGGGAGGCGGGAGACGCCCGGCAGGCCCTCGCCCGGGTACCGGCGGTCCGTCCGCAGGTGGCCGTGCTCGACGTCCGGCTCGGCGGCACCGACGGCCCCGACAGCGACCACGAAGGGATCGAGGTCTGCCGGGAGTTACGGGCCCGCGTGCCGGAGCTGGCCTGTCTGATGCTGACGTCCTTCGATGACGACGAGGCGTTGTTCGACGCCATCATGGCCGGGGCGTCCGGCTACGTGCTCAAGCAGATCGACGGCACTGCGCTGGTGCACGCGATCCGCACGGTCGCGGCGGGGCAGTCGATGCTGGATCCGCGCACCGCGACGCGGGTGATGGCCCGGTTGCGCGACCCGGGCGGGGCCGGGGCGGCCGAGGAGGAGACATCCGAACTCGATCGGCTCTCACCGCGCGAGCGGGAGGTGTTGGACCTGATCGGCGAGGGTTTGACGAACCGTCAGATCGCGGACCGGCTGTTCCTCTCGGAGAAGACGGTCAAGAACCGGGTGTCCGCGATCCTGTCCAAGCTGGGGGTGGGCCGCCGGGTCCAAGCAGCGATGGTCGTCGAACGGCTGAGGGCGCCGCGGGCGTGACCTCGGCACCGGGAACCCCAGGGGCCTGACCCACCCGCTCCCGCTCCCGGTGCACCGCGAGACGTGCACCGCGAGACGTGCGGCGTGCGGCGGGCGACGCGTTGCGTGTTGCGTGTTGCGTGTTGCGTGTTGCCACGGCGGTACTTCCGCCCCGGCGTCACCGCGTCCGGTACCGGAGAGGACCCGAGGGGATCGGAGGGGATCGGAGGAGATCGGGTCAGTCCGACAGCGGCACCCGCCAGACGATGCGGGTGCCGCCGCCCTCCGGCGTCTCGACGGACAGCCGGCCGCCGTGCATGTCGGCTCGGGCCCGCATGTTGGCCAGACCTCCGGTGTGCGGCACGTCCCCGACCCCCGCCCCGTCGTCCGTCACCGTCAGCGTCACCCCGGCCGCGGTCACCGACAGCGTCACGTCCAGGTGGCGGGCTTGGGCGTGGCGGGCGGCGTTGCTGAGGGCTTCCGCAGTCACCGCCACGAGGTGCGGGGCCAGGTCGTCGGGGACCGCGGCGTCCACCGGTCCGTCGATCCGCAGCGCCGGGCTGAAGCCGAGGGGGCCGGCCGCCCGCTGCACGGTCTCGGTCAGGTCGCGGCGCAGACCACGGCCACCCTTGCCGTCGCCGGTGGTGCGCAGTCCGAAGATGGTGGACCGGATGATCTTGATGGTGGTGTCCAGGTCGTTGACCGCGCGGCCGACCCGGTCGGCGGCCTCCGGGCGGTCGATCAGCCGGGTCGCACTCTGCAAGGTGATGCCGGTGGCGAACAGCCGCTGGATGGCGAGGTCGTGCAGGTCCCGGGCGATCCGGTCACGGTCGTGAAGGACCGTCAGCTCCTCCGACTCGGCCCGCCGGCGGGCGAGTTCCAGGGCGATCACGGCCTGGTCGGCGAAGCCTGATATCAGGGTGACCTCGGTGCCGTCGAAGGCGGGCCGCCCGGCCAGGCGGCTCAGCCGCAGTGCGCCGCAGCCGGTGTCCACCTGGAGCGGCACGGCGACCGTCGGCCCGTACATCTCCGCGGACTCTCCGTTCGGCACGGCGCCGTCCGGCTCCTCCCCCTCGGGCGGGTGCCCGGTCCCGTTACCGGAGGCGGCCGGGCCGAGCGGGTACGCCCGTGGGTCGTCCCGTAAATCGGCACTCACCACCGGCCGGCCGCTGCGGGCGGCCATTCCGGGCAGAGAACCGTCGGCCGGCACCCGCAGCCCGAGGATCCGGCTCGCGCCCGTGCCGCACGCCACCGCCACCGTCAGCTGGTCCGCGGACGAGGGCACCGGCAGCAGGACCGCGGCGCAGTCCGCGCCGGCGACCTCCTGCGCACGCTGTGCGATCAGGTGCAGCACCTCGTCGGCGCCGGTACCGGACAGCAGACTGCGGGTGATCTCGCCCAGTGCCTCCCACCACCGTTCGCGGCGGCGGCTCTCGTGGTACATGCGGGCGTTGTCGATCGCCACTCCCGCCGCGCTGGACAATGTGGTCAGCACGGCCTCGTCGTCCGCGTCGAACGAGCCGCCGCCGCGCTTCTCGGTGAGGTAGAGGTTGCCGAACACCTCGTCGCGGACCCGGACCGGCACCCCGAGGAAGGTCCGCATCGGGGGATGGTTGGCCGGAAATCCGAAGCTGTGCGGATGCTTGGACAGGTCGGTGAGCCGCAGCGGCTCCGGGTTGCGGATCAACTCCCCGAGAATGCCGCGCCCGCACGGCGTCCGGCCGATCAGCCCGATGAGCTCGTCGGACATCCCGACGGGCAGGAACTGCGACAGCTGCCCGTCCCCGACCACGCCGAGCGCTCCGTACTCCGCGTCGGTGAGGGTGACCGCAGCCTCCACGATTCCCTTGAGCACCTGCGGGAGTTCGAGCCCCCGCCCCAGGCTCATCACGGCGTCGAGCAGGCCGCGCACCCGGTCCGGCTCGTGGAGCTGCGGCCCGTGCGGGCCGCTCACGGCCGGTGCGTACTGCTGCGATTCGGACATGACCGTGCTGCTCCAAAGGTCCCGTACGTCAGCTCGGCAGCCTACGTGATCAGCGGGGCAGCGCCGGCGGGCACCGGTGCCGACCGGCCATCGGCGACGGGGGCCGACCGTCCCGCCACCGAGGGCCGGTCGCCGGGGCGAAGGAGGGCCGTTCGGCCCTGGGGCCGCGGAGCCGTCCCGGCTGACGATGTATCTGCCGGGAAGGGCCGGTCTCCCCCGTGCCAATGGCTCTTCCCGGCTCCGGCCGTTCCCGGTCCGGCTCACGGGCCCGCGCGTGCGCGACCCTGCTCGGCGGAGTGTGCCTGGTCGTCACCGTCACGGGGCTGGCCCTGTGCAGCAAGCAGGTCCGTTCCCTGACCACCGGAACCGGCCGGGTGACGACGGATGCAGTGGTCCCCCGCTGCCGGAGGCGGGCCCGATCCCTCAGTTCCGGGGCAGGAGGGACCCCAAGGGGCCAAGATCGAGGTTGAGGTCTTCGAGGCGCAGGTCGTGCTGCTCGCACAGCTCGGTCATCCGCGCTTCGAGATGCATCAGCGTCTCCCCGATGTGTTCGACCTGCTCATCGCTGAGGTCACCCTGCTCCACGCGGCGGATCGCCTGCCGTTCCATCAACTGCCGCAACAGCTCCACCACGGTGAGCACCAACGAGACCAGATCGCGGCCCATTTGCTCACGGTCGAGGTCGACTCTGCTCTCGGGCGTACGCGTTCTTCCCGTCACAGCGGACCTCCGTCCGACCACGGCGCGGGCACCCGGTCGCTGACCGATGACAGCAGTGCGTGCAGGGAGAGCCGGATCAGCGGCACATCGGCGATGGCGATGACCAGGTCCCCGCTGACCACGACCCCGGTGGACAGGACGCGGTCCAGCAGGTCGACCAGCGGCACCCCGATGGGCCCGGTGAGCGGGCCCGGTGTGTCCCAGGGGACGGGCTCGCGAGCGGACACGGCTCACACCTCCCCGACGAACGAGTACGGCACCCAGGGGCCCGATACCTCGACCTCTGCTCCCGTACGGTGCCGCAAGGTCGCCACCGCATCGAGCAGTTCCTTCTCGCGCTCGGCCGTCACCAGGTATGCCGCGTTGAGCACCTGCAGGCGGTGCCGCTCACCGGTCATCTCCTGCGTGTGCGGGCGCAGCCGGCGGGTGGCGGTGGCCAGGCGGCTCAGGGCGGCATCGATGTCCTCGGCGGTCTGCAGCGCACGGTCATGGTGCTGCTCGCGCGCCTGGTGCAGCCCTCGTTTCCGATCCAGGTAGGCACGGCCCGCCCCGCCGGACGGCCTGCCACCGCTCCTTGGAGGTCCGCTCTTGGGAGGTTCGGGAGCGGCTGCCGGGAGACTGACCTTCACTCCCCATTCGGCGTGGCCCTCGATACGGGCCAGCGCCGCGGCGAAGCGGTCCCGGTCCGCGCCAAGGGCCTGTTGTGCCCGCTCGTCCCCCTGGTAGAGGGTGGCGAGCGCCAGCGGCACCGTCGGCCCGCAGGCGGCGGCCGCGGTCACCACCTCGTGGTGCGCTCGTGCGCAGCGCTCCAGTTCCGCACGGTCCGACAGCCGCTCCTGCCAGGCGTCCTGGGTGAACTCGGCGGCCGGTACATGCTGGACGACCGCGGTGAGGGGCCCGAGCGGCAGTGTGCGCACGGGGAAGCCTTCGGCGAGGCCCGTGAGCCCGCTGAGGGCGGCCGGGTCCAGCCGGCGGCCCACCGCATAGACATAGGTCGCGGTGGCGCTCTCCGAGGTGTCGAGCTGCTCCATCGTCATGACCCTGCCTTGTCCTTCGCCCGCGAGGAGGACGCCGCACCGTCATCGCCCGACTCCAGCGCACCGTCATCGCCCGACTCCGGCGCTTCGTCATCGCCGGACTCCAGCGCTTCCAGGCGCTCGCGCAACCGGGCGTTTTCTTCCCGCAGTTCACTCCGCGCCGCCTTGGAGCTGAGCGCGGGGTCGGTCTCCCACCAGTCGATACCGGCCTTCCTGGCCGTCTCCACCGACGCGACGAACAGCCGCAGCCTGATGGTGAGCAGCTCGATGTCCAGCAGATCGATCTTGATGTCCCCGGCGATGACGATGCCCTTGTCGAGGATGCGTTCGAGGATGTCGGCGAGGTTCGCGGTGCTGGGACCGTTGGCAGGAGGAGCGGCCTGTCTGTAATCGACGTCGGTCACGTGGTCACTCATTCCTCTTCGTCGCGTACAGGGCGGGACGCGGCTCGGGGGCGCCGGTCAGCGCTCGTACAGCAGGTCGAGCAGCTGGTCCTCTTCACGTTCGAACGCCGCTTTGCTGAGGTGACCGGCTTCGTATTCCTGGTTCAGTGCGGCGAGCCGGGCGCGGACGACGGACGGGTCGTGCAGCTCGCGGTCGGCCGCCTGGGCGAGTTGGTCGGCCACCCAGACCACCCCCCGCACCGGGGCGAGCGGCAGCGTGAGCACTCCGCTGATCAGCCCCATGTCATCCTCCGGCTCTTCCCGCGAGCACCTGCGGCTCCAGGAAGCTGTAGCAGGGCAGCGGTCCCGCCACCCGCAGTTCGACGCGCTCGCGCCGGTCCTGGGCGAGACGCTCCGCCTCCGCGGCGAATTCGGCACTGTCGCTCCGGTCCACCAGGAACGACATATTGACCTGGTATCCGGATACCTCCGGCCCGGGGCAGACCGCATGTGCCCAGGGCTTCAGCTCACGCACGATTTCCTGACCCGCTTCGGCGGCCCGGCGCGACAGCGCGCCCGCCACCGCCTCTCCCAGCCGCATATTGGCCTCGTAGCTCGGCCGCCGGCGCACCTCGTCGCGCAGCCCCCGGATGGTGGCGTCCCCTTTGACGAGCGCGGCGAGCGAGTCGTTGGCCGGCATCGCCTTGACATTGATCTCGATCCGGCCCGCGAGGCTTTCCAACGCCGCGAGATGGCGTTCCTCGGCGTCGGCCAGCTGACGGCGGATCACCGTCTCGTCCGGCGCCACCATGCCGAATCGCATGGGCAGGACCGGCCCGCCTTCGGACAGGGCCAGCAGCAGCTCCTGATGCGCCAAGAGGTCGCGACGGCGGGCACGCAGCTTCGGCGGCGCCTGGCTCACGACCGCGGCGACCCGTCCCTCCTCGATCTTTTCCACGACTCCTGGGGGATCCCCCACTCCACCCACCTGCGAGGGCAACGGGCGATCGGTCCGGACGATGCCGTAGACGTAGATACCGTCGTCCGTCACGGGTCATTCCTCCTCTGAGCGCCGTCGGCGGGAAGCAGCTCCGGACCGGGCGGAACTACGCCGCCGCCGCTGCGGCTGCGCTTCCTCGTCCGCATCGTCATCCGAGTCATCGCCCTTGCCCACCGCCGAACGGACGGTATCGCCAACGGATTTGGCGGCGTCTTTCACCTTGCTTTTTCCGATGCTTTTGGCAGCCTGGCCGCTGAAGAGTTCAGGAACGGTGACGCTTCCCGAATCCCGCTCCAGATCCAGTCGATTGCACGCCTCTGCGAAACGCAGGTACGTATCAACACTGGCGACCACGATGCGGGCATCGATCTTCAGAATCTCGATCCCGACCAGGGACACCCGTATGAACACATCGATGACCATCCCGCGGTCCAGGATGAGCTCCATCACGTCGTACAGCGTTCCGGCCCTGGGCGGGCAGGGAATTACCTCTCCGGACAGGCCTGAATAGGTCGTCGTGGTCATCTAGGGTGCCCTTTCAGCTGGTCGGGACGGCGCGCTCACTGGTCGGCCGCACCTCGTCGATAGCGGTGGGTCCGGTAGTACTCGAGCAGTTCGCCCTCGCCGTCGAGCCTTACCTCGTACGTCGCAAGAAGGCTCGTGGTGTCCGGGATCCGTGCCAGCTCCAGCACATCCACCACGACACACCAGCCGTCGTCGGTCCGCCGTACCGCCGAAACGCCTTCGGTCCGGTGGCTGATCACGTTCTGCAGCAATTCAGCGGCACGGTGCGCCACCTCCGCAGGTGTGCTCTCCGGCGTTGATTTCTGCTTTCGGGCAGCCGTGGACGACCGGACCCGCGTTCGGGATTGCTCTGCCATACACCAAGTCTCATCGTCTCCAAGACCTGCGCATCCTGAGCGGGCCCAATCTTGTGCCGCAGCGGACGAGGACCACGCCATGCGACACCGGCAACGGGCGCGGCGGCCTGCACAAGCGCTGGTGAATACCCGCGGGAAACGGCGGTCCGCCATTCGTGGCGGCGCATGTCCCGATCAGGCGGCGTGGGGAGGGCGGCGCCGGGTGACGGCCAGAATGGCCATGTCGTCCTCGTGGGCGCCCTCGGTCCAGCGGCCGACGTCCTTGGTCAGGGCATCCACCAGGGCCTCGGGGTCCGTGAACCGCCGGCCCAGACGCCCCGCGATGACCGGGTCGTAGAACGTGCCCCGCTTGTCCCGTGCCTCGGTGACCCCGTCCGTGATCAACAGCAGCGACGCTCCCAGGGGCAGTCGCACCGCATCGACCGGCGCCGAGGCCGCAGGCGTGATCTCGTCCAGCCCCACCCCGAGGGGCAGCTGTGGGGCGGTCGGGTCGAGCCGTACGAGCTGCCCGTCGTGCACCAGATACGGGGGCGGATGCCCGCGGTTCACCAGGCTCAGCACCTCACCGTCCGCGGAGACCTGGGCCAGCACAGCGGTGGTGAAGCCCTCGCTGGAGATCACCGGCCCGCTCCGGGCCGCCGCCCTGGCCAGTGCCTCGTCCATCCGCCCGCCCAGCGTGACCAAGGTGGGAGCGTATTCGGCCTCCTGACGGAACGCCCCGAGCGCGACCGCCATCGCGGCGACGGCCTGCATGCCTTTGCCCCGCACGTCCCCGATGATCATCCGCACCCCGAACGGCGTCTCCTGCACCGCGTAGAAGTCCCCGCCGATCCGCGCCTCGGCCTGCGCCGCGGTATACCCGGCAGCCACGGCCAGCGGCCCGGCCTCCGCCGGCGGATCCGGGAGCACCGCCCGCTGGACCGCCTCCGCGACATCCCGGGCCAGCGCCAGATCGCGGCCCTGCCGCACGATGAGCCGGTTGACCGCGAGCGCCAGCACGCCGATCAGGCCGACCACGGCCAGATCGACGAACAGCGGCGTCGCCGGACGCCCCCGCTCGATGTCCAGTGCCACCGAGACCACGCAGGTGACGCATACGACGGCGAGCGCGGAGCGGAAGGTGAGCGTGGCGCCGGCGACGAGCGGTGCGGCGGCCAGCAGCGGGAGTCCCATGTACGGCTCGGGCGCGAAAAGGTTCAGCAGGACGCCGGCCAGGAGGGCCAGCGCCGCGAGTATCCAGGGCACCTTCGCCAGCGTGGGTTGCAGGCCTTTCACAGTGCATCTCCTGCTGCCGGGCCGCGCTCGCGACGCGGAAGGACCGGAGCCACCCCCGCACGGCGTACTGCACCGCACCAGGTGTGTCATTCCGATGGCTTCACATATACGCCCTGTGGGCTGGATGCGCTCGTTTACGCCCTATCGGCTGAGCGTGCTGCTCTTCGCGGACACGCTCCCCCGGTGCCCGAGGACGGTTCACCCGCCCTTTCCCTGCCCGTCTCCCCTGTCCGTCCTCCCTGTCCGTCCGTGGGGCCGGCGCGGTGGGGCCCCGACGTGGCTGGATCCGGACGCCGGGTCGCGGCCGCCCCGGACGATAATGATCGAATCGCGCATTGGGGGGCCGCGTCATCTTTTACCTGATTCTCGCTTGTGATGTGCTCTTTTGGATCTTCCTTGTCGGCGGCCTGGCCGCGCGCTACGCCGCCGGCTGGCGGGCCCTCGGGGGTGGGCTGCTGCTGTGTGTCCCGCTGATCGATGTCGTACTGCTGGGAGCCACCGTCCTCAGCATCCAGGACGGCGCCGGACCGACCGTCTGGCACGGCCTGTCGGCGGCCTACCTCGGAATCACCGTCGTCTACGGACACCGCACCGTCCGCTGGGCCGACGCGAAGTTCGCCCGCCGCTTCGGCGGGAGCGCCGCTCCGCCCCGCCCCAGCCTCCACGGCCGCACGGCCGTTGTGGACGCCTGGAAGTCCTGGTTCACGTTCCTGCTGGCCTATGCGGTCAGCGTCGGCATGCTCTTCGGCCTGGTGGTACTGGTCGGCACGCTCGACAAGGGTGCTCCGCTCCTCGTCTGGCTCAACCCGCTCACCAAGGTCCTTGTCTACAGCCTCATCTGGCCCGTAGCGACCACCATCTGGCCCGGCAAGGCGCCGGAGCCGGAGCCACAGCCGGAGCCGGAGCCGCAGCCGGCAAGGGAGAATGGCTGACCAGGGCGTCTTGCGCCGACCCTCGGCCGGGGCAGCCGGTGGTCGGTGACCAACCACCCATAACTGCGGGTGCGGTACTAGTGACCTGAGTCGGCGATGTGCCGTGAAGGCTTGGCGTCCTTCCGTCGACGCGCCCGTACGGCGGGTACGAGCGGGACGGCCGCCCGTACCGCCAGCACCACCAGCGCGGCTCCGCCGACCGCCGCGCCCGCGCGCAGCCCCGGCGGCCGGAAGGAGCAGTCGACCGTGGTCCGCTTCCCGTCGAGCGGCACCGCGACCAGCCCGAGGTAGCGGCCCGCGGGCCTGCCGTCGCAGGTCCAGCCGGCGATACGCGGCGCGGCGAGTACGGCGGTACCGGTGGAGCCGGGCGGCAGTTCGGCGCGTAGCCCGCTGTCGCCGACCTCCACCGACACCGCCCCGGAGGTCTTCAGCCGGGCCACGGCGGCGGCCAGTCTGCCGCGGTCGAGACAGCCGGCGCTCCAGTCCCGGGGCTCCTGCTTGCCGAAGGCGATCCGGGAGGCGGGTCCGTTCGACGTGCCGAGCGGGATCATCGGCGCGCGCCGCTTGGGCAAGCCACCGGTGAGCCGCACCGGCTTTCCGTCACCGAGCCGGGCCGTGCCCGCGAAGTCGGGAGCCCACAGGAAGACGTCGGTGCCCGCTGGGCAGACACCGCCGACGGGGTCGCCGTACACCGGGGCGCCGAGCAGCAGTTCCTGGTTGCGGAACGGTGAGGTGCCATAGCGCGGTTCCGGGCCCTCCGGCCGTACGGTCACCAGCGGTGGCACCGCAGCCCGCGTCACCTCGGGGCGCCCGCCGGGCGCCGTGCGCACCCGCGCCCCCACCGAGAAGACCGCGTCGGTGACAGGGTTGTCGAGGCTCTGTACGTTGCGGCCCCGCGAGGTCCAGCCGGCGCCGAGCGCGGCCATGGTGCGGGTGAGCACGGCGGGGGTGTGGCTGCTGTAGTAGGCGCCGCTCTCGCCGCCCAGCAGCATCGGATCGTTGCCGGTGAGGTGCTCGCGACCGCTGTCCGTGCGGGAGCCGGGCCAGTTGTCGGCCCCGGCCACCGCGTCGGCGCGCGCACTGTGGGCGGCGCCCCACGCTGGATAGTGGTCGAGCCGACCGAGGCGCTGCCGGTCGGCGTACGCGGTGGTCGCCGCCGCCTGTCCGACCAGGCCGCCCGTAAGGAGGAGCGCGGCGACGACGGCGAACTTCTGCCGCGTCGCCAGCACCAGGCCGCCCACGGCCCCGGCCAGCCCGAGCGCGAACAGCGGGAACGTCCAACCGGTGACTAGTTTGCTGGTCGCCGCGCCGAGCGCGAGCACCGCCAGCAACCCGGTGCCGGCCAGCAGCGCCCGCCGTCCCGGCCATGCCCGCGCCACACACACCCAAGCCGCGATCACCAGCACACCGGCGAGGACGAACGACTGCCGGTACGGGCTGCCGTTGGGGGTGGCGAAGATGTGCCAGGCCAGATGGGTCGGCCCCCACTGCATCGACACCGCGACGGCCACCACCAGCGCGGTCCACCACCAGCGCACGCGCCGCGGCACCCCGCGGTGGAAGACGAGCGCGCAGGCGAGCAGCAGCGCTCCGGTGCCGAGGAAGGCGGCCGGGGTGAAGAAGCTGTACGTGGCGGGGAGCGCGCGGGCGAACACATCGGCCCAGCCGGCCGGCTCGAACTCCCCTGTCCAGCCCGGGTAGGCGTGCTTCGAGCCGCGGAAGACCGGAAGCAGCACCGGGGTGGCGAGCGCGATGCCGAGCAGGGTGGTCCCGGCGGCCCGGAGCAGCACCCGCACCCGGTCCCGTACCGGCGTCGGCATGGCTGTCCTTGTCCCCGCCCCGTCGTCTCTCCCGTCGTTCGTCCGCTCGTCCAGAATCAGCCGCAGCACCAGCACCAGGGCGGCGCCGAGGGTGGCCATGTAGGCGGTGTAGAAGTTCGCGGCCCACGCCACGGCGACGATCAGCGTGCCGAGGACGGCCCGCTGCCTCGTCCGAGCCCATTCGCCGACCACACACAGCAGCGGGAAGGCGATCAATCCGTCCAGCCACATCGGGTTGTAGGAGGCCTCGACGACCGACCAGCCGCACAGCGCGTACGAGGCACCGAGCACCGCCGCTACCCACCAGCGGCCGTTGCCGCGGTGCAGCGTGAACAGCAGCCAGGTCATCGCGGCTGCCGCCGCGGCCATCTTCAGCACGGTGATCACGTGCACCGCGAGATCGATGTCCTCGCGCGGGAAGAGTCCGACGAGCACCGAGAAGGGGCTGGTCAGATAGGTGCCGAGGTCGGGAAGGAAGCTCGTGCCGTACCCGGACTGCCAGTTGAGCAGCAGCCCGCCCCCGGCGCGGCCGTGGAGCAGGTCCCACAGATGGGCATGGAAGGGGACGAACTGATTGCCCAGGTCGTTGACGCTCCGGGTCTTCGGCCCGAAGGGAAAGCTGCGGGCGACGGCGTCACCGGCGCATACGGCCACGAGCGTCAGCAGGGCGGCAAGTGTGGTGGCGCGGCCGCGATCGCGGGAGCCGGATATGTGGACCGGCGCGGTGTTGTCCAAGTTCGGCATGATTCTTCGAATATGACAGGGCACATCGTGACTTCGAGGCATAAAGGACGCAATTCACGCATTGATCACCTGCCCGCCATGTACCGAATCCAAAGACGACATCCACGGCGGTTGTGGTTCTACTGTGCTGATATCGATCATTATCCCGTGCTTCAACGAAGAAGAGATCATCGGCCACTTCCATGAACACGTGACCAAGGAACTCGCCCTGCTGGGCCAGGAATACGAACTGGTCTATGTGGACGACGGAAGTCGGGACCGCACGCTCGCTCTCCTCGAGGGGATCGCGGCGGCCGACGCCCGCACCCGGTACGTCTCCTTCAGCCGTAACTTCGGCAAGGAGGCTGCGATGCTGGCCGGACTCCAGTACGCCGGCGGTGACGCGGTGGTCATCATGGATGCCGATCTCCAACACCCCCCCGAGCTGGTGCATCGCATGCTGCACCTGTACGAGGCGGGATTCGACCAGGTCATCGCCCGACGCACCCGCAAGGGCGACCGGGTCACGCGCACGGTCACCGCGCGCGCCTACTACTGGCTCATCAACCGGCTGGTGGACGTGGAACTCGTCGACGGCGTCGGCGACTTCCGGCTGCTGTCCCGCCGCACCGTGGACGCCGTCCTCGGACTGAGCGAGTACAACCGGTTCTCCAAGGGCCTCTTCGCCTGGGTCGGATTCCGTACGACGACCTTCGAGTACGAAAACGCGGTGCGTGAGCAGGGCCGCTCCAAATGGAGCTTCGGCAAGCTGCTCAACTACGGCCTCGACGGTCTCCTCTCCTTCAACAACAAGCCGCTGCGGGCCGCGGTGTACATCGGCCTCCTGCTGCTCGCCGTAGCCATGGCGTATGCCATGTGGATCATCGGTGACGCCCTGGTAAACGGGGTAGATACCCCCGGCTATGTCACACTTCTGGTAGCGGTGGTCGCACTTGCCGGCGTCCAGATGGTCATGCTGGGCGTCGTCGGCGAGTACGTGGGCCGTATCTATTACGAGGTGAAGCGCCGCCCGCACTATCTGGTCGCGGCGACCAACGTGGGACTGCCGTCCCGGCAGCAGCACCGCACCCAGGAGGAGCAGGGGGAGCTCGTACGCCGATGACGGTCCAGGCGCAGATGTTCCGTTTCGCCCTGGTCGGCGTGGTGAACACGGCGACGTACTACGGCTGCTATCTGCTGTTCCTGCCCTGGATGCCGTACGTCGTGGCGCACGTCCTGGCGTTTCTGCTCAGCATGGTCGGCTCGTTCTTCCTGAACTCGTACTTCACCTACCGGACTCGGCCGACCTGGCGGAAGTTCCTGCTGTTCCCGCTCACCAACGCCGCGAACTTCGTGATCACCACGAGCGGTGTGTGCCTGCTGGTCGACGTGCTCCACTTCGGCAGCCGCTATGCACCGCTTGTCGCGGCCGCGACGGCTATCCCGATCACCTTCGTGGTCTCCCGCACGATCATGCTCCGCCCGGAGCGCGCTCCCGCGCCGTTGGCCGAATCAGTCGCTTCTGAGTAGTGGGCCGCGCCGAACACTGCTGCAACCCGTCCCCCACCTCGCGAGCACACCAGGCGTCGCCACATCGAGGGCATGGATTCGCCCATGAGGTGACCCCCGGGATGTGGACACAGGGGTTTATGCCGCGAGTGAGAGTTCAGCCGTCCCGTGGTGCTGCTGCTGACTGTCTTCCAGCCGACGACGGCTGAGTCCGGTGATCCGCTCCTCGGTGTAGATCCGGGCGATGTCCGCGTCCATCGATGCCTGCAGCAGTCGCAGCGGGGCTGTCAGAGGCTCCGGTCGGTGGGATCGGGCTTCGGTTCCTCGGCCATGCAGGGCATCGTAACAGCGCTTACATAAGCACTGTCAGGTTGCGTTCGGCCAGTGGCGCCCTTGGCCCTGGCGGGACGGGGTGTGCGGGCGGCCGGTCCTGGTGGACGATGGAAGTCGAAGCACTCACCAGCGAAGGGGAGGTCCACAGCCAACGAGGTGGACAGGCCACGGACCGGAGTCAGGGGGCTGCCCATCTGGTCCGTCGGGTGGAAGGAGTGCCCGGGTGAGCGCAGCCGATGGGCGTCCGGCCGATGCCGGTCAGCCGGAGGGAAGGCCGCCACAGCCGAGCGGGCTGATGGACCTCCTCGGTGTGGCCGCGGTCCTGCTGGACGCCGATGGCCGGATCGTCCTGTGGAGCCCGCAGGCCGAGGACCTGTACGGCTACACCGCCGAGGAAGCGCTCGGGCGGTACGCGGCGCCCCTGCTCGTACACCAGGAGCACTGGGACCTGGTCATCGGGAAGTTCTCCGGGGTCATGGAGACCGGCCGGAGCTGGAGCGGCACCTTCCCCGTCCGCCACAGGGACGGCACCGTACGGCTGGTGGAGCTGCGCAACATGCGGCTGATGGACGACCACGGCGACTTCTACGCCCTCGGGCTCGCCACCGACTCCTCGACGCTCCGCGAGGTGGAGCGGGATGTCGCCCTGTCCACCCGGCTGATCTCCCAGTCCCCCATCGGGCTGGCGATGCTCGACACCGAACTGCGGTACGTGGCCGTCAACCCCGCTCTGGAGCGGATGCACGGCATCCCCGCGAAGGACCATCTCGGGCGGCACTACCGCGACATCATGACCGCCACGAAGTTCGAGGTGCCCGAGGCCGCGATGCGGCGGGTCCTCAAGACCGGGATTCCCATGGTCGACCAGGCCACGGTCGTCGGCCGTACCCCCTCCGACCCGGACCACGAGCACGCCTGGTCGATCTCGCTGTACCGGCTGGAGGACCCCCATGGACGTGTACTGGGGGTGGCCGACCTGGTGGTGGACGTCACCGACCGGTATCAGGCGGCCAGGGAGGCCGCCGAGGCCCGGCAGCGTCTGGCCCTGATCGCCGACGGCTCCGCCCGGATCGGCACGACCCTGGAGGTGGAACAGACCGCCAGGGAACTGGCCGAGGTCACCGTTCCCGAGCTCGCCGACGTGGTGACGGTCGATGTCCTCGACTCCGTCCTGGACGAGCACCGCCCCGCGCCCAGCGACGGCTCGGCGCTCTTCCGCGCCCTCGCGGTGAAGGCCGCCTACCCCACCGAAGCCGTCCGGGCCGCCGATCCCCCCGGCCATATCGCCGTCTACGACACCGACCGCCTGGCCACCCAGTGTGTGCGCACCGGCCGCCCGATCCTGATCTCCCACGCCGATTCCCACGACCTGGCGCGCATCGCCCGCGACGACCACGCCGCCACCTTGCTGGCCCGCGCCGGCGTGCACTCCTACCTGCTGGCCCCGCTCACCGCCCGCGGCCATATCCTCGGCGTCCTGGGGCTCATCCGTGCCCTCAACTCGCCCCCCTTCGACCAGGACGACCTCGCCCTGGCCGCCGAGCTGGCCTCCCGCGCCGCCGTGTGCATCGACAACGCCCGCACCCACCAGAGCGTGCGCAACGCCGCCGAAACCCTGCAGCGCAGCCTGCTCCCGGACCACCCGCCCCACCGTCCCGGTCTGCAGCTCGCCTCCCGGTACCGGCCCGCGCAGGCCACCTACGAGATCGGCGGCGACTGGTACGACGTCCTCCCGCTCGACGGCGACAAGACCGCCCTCGTCGTGGGCGACGTCATGGGCAGCGGTATCGACGCCGCCGCCACCATGGGCCGTCTGCGCACCGCCACCTGCGCCTTCGCCGACCTCGACCTCGACCCCGCTCAGGTCCTCCAGCACCTCGACAAGATCACCTCGGGGCTGGAGCACTACATCGCCACCTGCGTCTACGCCACCTACGATCCCCACCACGCCACATTCCATATCGCCACCGCCGGCCATCTGCCCCCCGCCGTCGTACGCCGCGGCAAGCACCCCGAGTTCCTCGATCTGCCCACCGGCACGCCCCTCGGAGTGGGCGGCGTCCCCTTCGAAACCATCACCTTCGGCCTGGACCCCGGCGATCAACTGGTCCTCTACACCGACGGATTGGTCGAGACCCGCCATCACTCCCTCGACGAACGCCTCGACACCCTGCTCCGCCTGCTGGACGCACCCGACCGCTCACTGGAAGAAACCTGCGACCGGCTCCTGCGCGATCTGCGACGCCCCGACGACCCGGATGATGTCGCCCTGCTGATCGCCGGCACCGAGCCCTTCACCCCTGACTTCCAGGGCGTGAATCGATAGTGCTGCCAGGGGCCTGAGCTGTGTGCTCGAAGAATGAGCGCAACTCGGTGGCGTTCGGTGTGGAGATCAGAAAGGCTCGCGCGCATGGTCTCGGTATTGCAGAACGTGGCGATTGACTGTGCGGATGCCTACGAGCTGGCGCGATTCTGGAGCAGTGCGACCGGCCGTCCGCTGCATCCGGAGGACAGACCGGGTGACCGGGAGATTCAGGTGCTGCTGGCGGAGGGGCCGGTGCTGCACTTCAACCAGGTGCCCGAGGCCAAGACGATCAAGAACCGGATCCATCTGTGTTTGCCCCGAAACCTCGCGCGATCAGGAGGTGGACCGGCTGCTGGGCCTCGGTGCCACCTTTGTCACCGATCACCGGAATCCCGATGGTTCAGGCTGGGCAATCCTCGCTGATCCCGAAGGCAACGAATTCTGCGTTCTGCGCAGTGAGTCCGACCGGGCCGCCATGAATTCCTGACGCTCACGCGCCGCCCTGGCCGGTTTGGCATGACAACTGGTCACAGCCACTCGTTTATGCCCGCGACCAGAACGGTTGCTTCGTTACGGACGGCGAGCTTGCCGTACCGGACGGCCAGCATCTCAGAGCTGGGAGCATTCACGGCTCCACAAAGAGCGATGAGTTAAATAGGCGCATTCCTTTAATTCCGCCCTATCGACGACATTCACCTGGAAATGTCGCTATTCGAACCCTCTCACCCGGGAACTACTCCCGGTAATTTCCGTTCGTCACGACGACCCTTGCGCCCACGTCTGGCGAATGCCGTGCAGGTCAGCGCTCCGGGAGCGGCGTTTCCCCGGTCGGCGCCCGGCCCATGGGGCAGCACCCGACCCCCAGACCTCAGACCGGTCAACCAGCCAACCGGCCAACCGGCCGCCATGCTCATGCCTTTTTCCTTGCGCACACCGCCGGCGCCCGCAGTGCGCTCACGCCACCCATAAAGCTCAATTATTCGCCCGGATCCGCCCCTCCCAAGTGGTGCGCCGTGACAATGCAACTGACTGCGTGTCATATCACTAGTGCGCCGCAGAAGGCCGACAGGGTGTCGCCCTTCGCAGCAGGCCGAAAGGAACATGTCCATGCGCACTGCCCGCACTCTGTTCGCCTCAGCCGTCATCACCGCGATGTTCGCGATCGCCGCCCCCACCGCGACGGCCGCGTCCTCGGTCGAGGACCACGCCACGGACCACGTCGCGTCGAGCAGCTCCGACCACGACCACCGCAAGTGCAAGCACGGACACCACAAGCGGGACCATCACAAGAAGAAGGACCACCGCAAGAAGAACCACCACAAGCGCGATCACCACAAGCGTGATCACCACAGGTGGGACCACCACCGGCCGACCGGCGGGGTGCACACCGGTGGCGGGTACCTGGCCGACCTTCTGCGCTAGGACACGCAGCGGGCCGGGCACGACGGGTCAGTGACCGGGTGCCGGCCGGCTTCCTGTTGGGCTGTGGGGTGGGCTCTCCTTTTGGGGAGCCCACCCCACTTCGGCGATTCGCCGTGGCACGCGACGGCTGATAGGGAGGTGGCATGAGCGAAATACCTCCGGTCCTGACCGTGACCGCCATCAGCACCATCGGAGTCACCGATGTTCACGACGACAACGCGGACTCGTGGATAGTGATCGAAACCGCCGAGCAGGGACAGCTGCTGCTGAATCTGCCCGGCCCCCTGTACCGGGCGGCGGTCCAGGCAACCGAGCTTCCGGCCGACCAGGCCGGCCCCGGCCGCCTGGCGCTCACCGAGGACGAAGTCACTGCCTACCGCGCCCATATCGCGAGCCTGACCGACACCGGCCAGGAGCCGGCCGAGTGACTGGATGACCAGCCGGACCGGTCACCGACCGCACACGGACTGCATCGAAGAACCTCTGGCGGTGCCGCGCGGACACCGGCGGAGCAGAAACTCGTCGCCCACGGAAACCGCGAGCGGCTGATCTCGCGCTGCGCCACGAGGAGTGACTGGCCGCCCCTCCGAGACCATGACCGTGCCGCCCCTCCGAGACCATGACCGTCGTGCGGGACGGAGCTGGCCGGGGCCCGGCAGCCTGCGGCGGGCGTCTCAGCGGCGCGCTTCAAGCGGCCGAACCGGCGCGTTTCAAGCGGCCGAAAGCGGCAACGCGTTGTGCATGTCCCCACGCGCTCGTTATCGCAACAACGAAGCAGCGAAGGCCATCGTCGTCCTCGCGGACCTGACGGCGTTGATCCTCGGTCTGTGGATCCTGTTCGCCCTCGTCGACGCGAACCGCGCCAATGATCTGGTCAGCGTGGTCCATGGTGCGGCCGGCTGGCTGGCCGGGTGGTCGCACGACCTGTTCACCATGGACGCCGAGTGGTTGCGGACCGTGCTGAACTATGGGCTGCCCGCCGTCGTCTATGTGTGCATCGGGCATGCGCTGGCGGCCCGGATCCGCCGTATCTAGCCGGCGGCCCGGATCCGCCGTATCTAGGACCTGTCTTCACAGTCCCGTTCCTGGTGCCGGGCCCGGGCGATGAGGACGGCGACGTCGTCGGGGTCGTCCGGATCGCGCAGTGCGTCAAGAAGACGGTCACAGGTGTCCTCCAGGGAGCGGTCCGGGCTGTCGAGAAGGCGGAGGAGAAGCGACAGGCGCTCGTCGATGGGGTCGTGGCGGGTCTCGACCAGACCGTCGGTGTAGAGGACCAGCTGGTCGCCGGGGCGCATGCCGAAGGTGGCTTCTTCGAAGGGCACACCGCCGACCCCGAGCGGTACGCCGATGGGCAGGTCGAGCAGTTCCGGGGGCCGACCGCTGCGCATCAGCACCGGCGGCAGATGCCCGGCCACGGCGATGTGGCAGACGGCGTGGTGCGGGTCGTAGACGGCGTAGGCGCAGGTGGCGTACTGGTCCAGACCGGAGGTGATCTTGTCGATGTGCTGCAGCACCTCGGTCGGCGGGATGTCGAGGTCGGCCAGGGTGGAGGTGGCGGTGCGCAGGCGTCCCATGGTGGTGGCGGCGTCGATGCCGCTGCCCATCACATCGCCCACGACGAGCGCGGTCTTGTCCGCCCTGAGG
This sequence comes from Streptomyces sp. NPDC048637, assembly GCF_040650675.1. Classification (NCBI taxonomy): domain Bacteria; kingdom Bacillati; phylum Actinomycetota; class Actinomycetes; order Kitasatosporales; family Streptomycetaceae; genus Streptomyces; species Streptomyces sp. NPDC048637. Next base: position 212,881 of record NZ_JBEZHQ010000007.1, on the reverse strand, counting down.
GGGATCACGTCGAACCAGTCGCCACCGACTTCGCTGGTCGTGCCGGCGGGCTGGTAGCGGGTAGCGATCTCCAGGCCCTTCTGGTGCGGCGGCCGGTCGGGGAGCAGGCTGCGCTGGAGGGTGATGGCGGTGTTGCGCTGGCTTTGGTACAGGCGCGCATTGTCGATGCACACCGCGGCGCGGTCGGCCAGTTCGGCGGCCAGCGCGAGGTCGTCCTCGTCGAACGGCAGCGGGTTGCGGGCGCGGGTGAGGCCCAGGGCGCCGAGTACCTCGCCGCGGGCGATCAGCGGCATCGTGAGGTAGGTGTGGATGCCGGCGCGGGCCAGCAGGTCGGCTGCCTCGGGGTCGCGGGCGATGCGTGCCAGGTCGTGTTCTTCGATGTGGGGTATCAGGAGGGGGCGGCCGGTGCGCACACACCGGGTGGCCAGTCGGTCGGGCCCGTAGCTGGCGAGCTTGCCGGGAGGGTCGGCGGCGCGGACCGCCTCCGTGGGGTAGGCAGCCTTGACCGCGAGGGCCCGGAAGAGCGCATGGCGGGCGCCGGATGTCTGGGCCGGGCGGCCTTCCAGGACGGAATCCAGGATGTCCACCGCAGCTACGTCGGCGAGCTCGGGGACGGCGACGTCGGCCAGCTCACGGGCGGTCTGCTCGACCTCCAGGGTGGTGCCGATCCGGGCGGACCCGTCAGCGATCATGGCCAGGCGTCGCCGGGCGCGGGCCGCCTCGGTGGCCGCGCGGTGCCGGTCGGTGACGTCCACCGCGAGGCCGGCCACCCCGAGCACCCGCCCGCCCGGGTCCTCCAGCCGGTAGTAGGAGACCGACCAGGCATGATCGTTGTCGGGGTCGGCGGGTGTGCGGCCCACGGTGTGCTCGTCGACCAGGGGCGTTCCGGACTCCAGGACCTGCCGCAGGGCGGCCTCGATGGCGTCGGTCTCCAGGAACGGCAGCACCTCACGCACCGAGTGGCCCAGATGGTCCTCGGCAGGGACACCGTTCATCCGCTCCAGGGCAGGGTTGACGGCGAGATAGCGCAGATCGGTGTCCAGAACGGCCAGCCCGATGGGGGACTGCGAGACCAGCCGCGTGGACAGGGCCACGTCTCGTTCCACCTGGCGCAGGATCTCCTCGTCCGTGGCGATACCCAGGGCGTAGAAGTCACCCCGGTCGTCCAGCAGCCGCATATTGCGGAACTCGACCAGCCGGGTGCTGCCGTCCTTGTGCCGGACGGGGAAGGCGCCGGCCCAGCTCTCGCCCGTCGCCATCACCTCGGTGAACAGACTGATCACCAGGTCCAGATGCTGCTCATGGACCAGCAGCCGACCCGCGAACCGGCCCAGCGCCTCCTGCGCGGTGTACCCGAACAGCTTCTCGGCCTGTGGGCTCCACAGCACGATCCGCCCCTCGGCGTCGAGCAGCACCGCCGCGACACTCAGCAGATCCAGCAGCCCGCTCCGCTGCGGCACCCCGGAAGGCGGCTGGGCGCCCGACGGTCCGAAGGGGCCTGCTGTACCCATCCCAGGCACCTCCTCCGCCTGTGAGCGCGGCATCGGGTCCCGCCGGCTTCAGGCTGCGGCTCGTGTCCGCTGCCCCTAGCAGTGCTTCCATGTTCCCCGGATCAGGACGGCCGCGCAGTCGCGGGGGGGACGTTCTTGCTCCGGCCCGCATCGTGATCAACGCCACCACTCCCCCGGCGGGCCGACGGGTCACGAACGTGCTGCCTGCACCCGCCTCTGCGCTGCTCGCGCCCGGGGAGAGCGGGCGCTCGCGGGCGCGTTCCGCAGGCCGGTGCGTGGTGGACGGTGCCGGCCGGCGGGGGCCAATCCCGGGTGGCGCCCTCCGCTGCTCCCGGTACGCATCCGCTGCCTGAGCCCCGGATTTGCCCCGGGCCAGGGGCGGTGTGCAACAGTGGGCCTCCCGGTCGGCCGGGCGCGCTGCGCGCAGCCCCTGCCGGGACTCCCCCACACCCCCAGACGGTCGGTTCCGGCTGCGCCCTGCGCGTGTCCGGGCCGTCGCCCTCCCGTTACGTCCTTCCCGAGAGAGCGATGCAGGCAACGACTCTTCCTCCCCGGACCGCAGACCTGTTCCAGCAGGGTCTGGAGCGCCAGGCGGGCTCCGCCCTGCTGCGTTTCGGCGCCGCGCGACGGCGCTCTGCCGACCGGATCAGCTGGTCCGGCGACGGTGCCGCCGCCTGGCTCGACGACGCCCGCGGACATCTGTGGAGCGTCGGCGAAGCGGTTTCCGCCGCCGGACTCGTCCTCCGCGCCGCGCATGAATTCCCTGACGGTGTAAGGGAGTTCACCGCCCCCTTGGGTACCGATGCGCTGGTCGGCCGCCACCTTGCGGTGACCGATGTCGTCGAGTGGGTCTTCCGGTGGACGCTGGAGGAACCGCCCGTCCATCGGGCCGAGGAGCGGGTGATCGAGCTGGACCAGACGCACCACGGGGAGCTGCTCGCCTTCCTCAACGAGCACAGCCCCGCCCATTCGACCGGCCCCGGCTCCTCCGGCGTCAGCCTGTGGACGGGTATCCGCGACACGGACGGGCGGCTGGTGGCCTGCGGCGCCCTGAGCAGCCTGCGGGACAGCGGGGCTCCGCTGATGGCGTCGGTCGCGACGGACGCGCGGCTGCGCGGTCAGGGCCTCGGCGCGGCGCTGACCTCGTGGCTGACCCGGTACGCCGTACGCCGGTACGGGTACTGCACGCTGTGGCAGCTCGCCGACAACTCGCCCGCCGAGCGGCTCTACAGCCGCCTCGGATACCGCAACGAGGATCCGTGCGTATCTGCGCGCATCGCCGCGCCGGGACGCCCTTAGCGCCTGTCCGACCTTGGGCCTGTCCGACCCTGACCCATCAGACAGGCCCTAAGGAACGCCGGTCCGTCGACGCCCGTGACGCGGGTGACGCGGGTGACGCGGGTCGCGCGTGCCCCCTCACAGCCGCAGGCGGTGTACCCGGGCGAGGAGCAGGACGGTGTCATCGGCCGGGGAGCTCGGTACGAGGCGGGCGAGGATGTGGTCCGCGGCGGCTTCCAGTGAGTCGGGGAGCCGGCTCAATTCGGTGCGGAGCGCCGTCAGCCCCTCGTCGATGTCGTGGCCCCGCGACTCGATGAGGCCGTCGGTGTAGAGGACGAGCGTGGTGTCGTCGGGCAGGTCGATGTCCGTCGACCCGAAGGGGCAGCCGCCGACGCCGAGCGGGACCCCCAGAACCTCGTCGATGAGCTCGGTCCGGCCGTCGGGGTAGCGGAGGAGGGGCGGGGGGTGGCCGGCGCTGGCGATCCGGGTGCGTCCGGTGACGGGGTCGTAGCGGATGTAGAGGCAGGTGGCGAGTTCGATGCCCGCCTCCTGGGCGCAGTGGTCGAGTTCGGTGAGCAGCTCTGCCGGTTCCTGGTCGTGCCGGGCCAGTGCCTTGGCGGTGATACGCAGCCTGCCCATCGCCGCGGCGGCCGAGACGCCGTGTCCCATGACATCGCCGACGACCAGGGCGACTCGCTGGTCGGGCAGGGCGATCATGTCGTACCAGTCGCCGCCGACCTCGGTGACATGACTGCCGGGCAGATAGCGATGGGCGAGGTGCAGGGCGGGGCAGGTCCCCAGGGAGCTGGGCAGCAGCGCCCGTTGGAAGGTGAGCGCGATGTTCCGCTCCCTGCTGTACAGCCGCGCGTTGTCCAGGCAGAGCGCGGCCCGGGAGGCGAGCTCCGCGGCCAGGCTGAGGTCCTGCTCGGTGAAGGCCGGCCGGGCCGCGGACCGGCCGAAAATGGCGATGCCCTGCACCGTTCCCCGGGCGATGAGCGGGGCGAGGAGGAGACAGGTCAGACCGCTGCCGGCCAGCACCCGGGCGCGCGCTTCGTCCAGCACGGTCCGCAGGATGAACTCCTGGTTCACCGGCACGGAGATCGGACGGCCGGTCCGCAGCATCCGGTGGATGGCGGAGCCCGGCGGATAGTGCACTCCTTCCACCCCGCTCACCAGCTCCGTCGCGGGAGGGGGCAGCACGGTGCCGTGGGCGAGGCGGTGAGTGATCACCGGCAGTGCCGGGTCGAACGACTTGCGCTCGTCCAGCCATTCCACCAGCTCCACCACGGCCGCGTCGGAGAAGTCCGGAACCACGGCATCGACCAGTTCCTGGGATGTGACCTTCACGTCCAGGGTGGTGCCGATCCGGGTGGACGCCTGGTCCAGCAGCGCCAGCCGCTGACGGGTGGCGGTCGCCTCCACGATGGCCTGCTCCCGGTCGGTCACGTCCACCAGCAGGCCGCCCAATCCCGGGCGGGTGCCGCCTGCCCGGGAGAGCGGGAAGAAGCTCACCGACAGCACCTTGTCCCGGTCCGGATGGCCCCGGGTGCGCATCCCGACCCGCACCCCCGCGAGGGGCTTGCCCTCCTCGGCGACGCCGCGCAGCATCCGCTCGTATTCGCCGCCGTCCGCGGTGATCATGATCTCGGTGATGCGCCGTCCCAGGTGTTCCTCGATGGGCAGCCCATTGATGTCGGCGAGCCCCTGGTTGAGGTGGGCGTAGCGCAGTTCCTCGTCGAGCATGACCAGGCCGATGGGGCAGGTCTCGAAGAGCGCGTCGAGGAAGGCGAGATTGGTCTTCACCCGGTCCAGTTCGTCGCCACGGCTCGCCAGGGCCATGACCACCGAACGTCCCGCGGCCCCGGCCACCGGGAAGACCCGGAAGCCGCAGTCGAAGACCGAACCGTCCAGATGTGTGGCGAGCAGACGCCCACGCCAGTAGCCCTCGGTCCGGCCGCGCTCGGCCAGGCGGGCGCAGGCGTCGGAAACGTCACCGGGAGAGGCGGGGAAGAGCAGAGCGCCGGGCTTCGCCAGCATCTCCGCGGCCCGGTAGCCGAAGAGATGCTGTGCGCCGGGGCCCCAGTAGCAGACCCGGTTGTCGTCATCGATGCCGAACACGGCGACGGCGACATGCTCCAGCAGCGACCCCGGCTCGGACCAGAGCGGACCGCGAGCCTGCTCGTCGCTGGGCCGATCTGATGGCACCGGCTCGTCCTTCCACCCGCCGCGCACGGGGGCCCGTCCGCCCTCCGTACGCCAGAGCGGCTCTCTTCATTCTGCGCCCGTCCCTCCTGTGCGGACACTCGGCGTGGCACGGGACCGGGACAACCGGCGTCGCGGCCGCCGTACCGCTGCGCTTCCGGCCCTCATGACCGCTGCGCGACGGGCCGGACCCCGCCACCGCGTACCGCGGCGCACCAGCACCTGCGGCGGCCGCAGTGGCGCGGGGGTGTGCGGGGCAGCCCTGCACGGGACGGATGGGTGACCCGTACGGACGGATGGGTGACCCGTACGGGACGGATGGGTGAGGAGCCTGCCTGACCTGGGAGGCATCTCTCAACTGCCGTACGGGGCCGGGCGGATCCGGATGACATTGGCTGGAATCCCGGTGTGAGGGGACCTGTCGATGCGGCTTGGGTGAAGAGGTCCGCAAGAGCGCTGCGTGAGGGGTACGGGTGTACGACTACATCATCGTGGGTGCCGGGTCGGCCGGATGTGTGCTGGCAGCCCGGCTCACCGAGGACGAGAGCACCCGCGTTCTCCTTGTCGAGGCCGGGCCGGTGGACGATGCGCAGGAGATCCACGTTCCGGCCGCCTTCAGCAAGCTGTTCCAGACGAAGTACGACTGGAGCTACCTCAGCGACTGTGAACCGGGGCTGGACGGCCGGCGCCGGTTCCTGCCGCGAGGCCGGATGCTCGGTGGTTCGTCGTCGATGAACGCGATGATCTACATTCGCGGCAACCGCCGCGACTACGACGCCTGGGCCGCCGCGGGTGCGGAGCAGTGGGGCTGGGACGACGTCCTGCCCTACTTTCTGCGCGCCGAGGACTTCCGGGGGGAGCCATCGCCGTGGCACGCCACCGGCGGACCACTGACCGTCAGCGAAGGCCGCTCACGGCATCCGCTGATGGCCGCCTACGTGGCGGCCGCCCAGGAGGCCGGCCACCCCTACACCGCGGACTTCAACGGTCCGGAACAGGACGGTGTCGGCTACTACCACCTGACGCAGCGCGCCGGTATGCGCTGCAGCACGGCCGTCGGGTATCTGCGGCCGGCTCTGGAACGGCCGAATCTCGAAGTGCTCACCGGCGCCCAGTGCACCCGGGTGCTGTTCGACGGCGATCGCGCGGCCGGGGTCGAGCTGGAACGGGGCGGTGAACTGCTGCAACGGCGCGCCGAGCGGGAGGTGGTGCTGTCGGCCGGGGCGTACAACTCCCCGCAGCTGCTCATGCTGTCCGGTATCGGCGTGGCCGAGGAACTGGCGGCCCGCGGCATCACGCCCCGGGTGGACCTCCCGGTGGGGGAAAACCTGCAGGACCACCCGCACATCGGCCTCTCCTACCTGACCGACACCGAATCCCTGCTGACCGCCGAGACGCCGGACAATGTGCGCATGCTGGAGTCCGAGGGCCGTGGCCCGCTGAGCTCCAACGTCGGTGAGGCCGGGGGGTTCCACCGCACCCGCGAGGGGCTGGACGCTCCCGACGTCCAGGTACACGCCACACCGGTGATGTTCCACGAGGAGGGCATCAGCCCGGTCACCGACCATGCCTTCATGTTCGGCGCGGTCCTGCTCGCCCCCACCAGCCGGGGCAAGGTCTCGCTGCGGTCGGCGATCCCCAGCGCCACACCGCACATCCTGCACAACTACCTGACCACGGAGGAGGATCGCACCACGGTGGTGCGGGCGCTGCGGATGCTGCTGGACATCGCCGACCAGCCCAGCCTGCGCAAGCACCGTCGCGCCGACTTCCGCGTCCCCCGCTCCACGGACGACGCCGGGCTGCTGGAGTTCGCCCGGCGTGAGCTGCAGACCCTGTACCACCCGGCGGGCACCTGCTCGATCGGACCCGTGGTCGACTCCCGGCTCACGGTGCACGGTGTCAGCGGCCTGCGCGTGGTGGACGCCTCGGTGATGCCGACGGTGGTGCGGGGCAATACCAACGCTCCCACGATCATGATCGCGGAGAAGGCGGCGGACCTGATCCGCGGCCTCCCGGCACCGGCCTGACCTGCGCGCCGGCGCCTGGTGAGCGCCGGCGGCGGCCCCGAGGGCCGAAGCGTCCATGCCGGAATGCCGTCCGGTTCCGTGAGCGGGACCGGACGGCATTCCGGGGCGTGATGTGCGGGTTCAGCTGATCCGTGCGGGAACGAGCAGGCGTTCGCGGCCCAGGGCCGTGGCCGTGGTGTCGCCGTACATGACGAGCTTGCCACCGGGCCAGAGCGCGAGAAGGTCGTCCTGCCGGGTACCACCGCCGAAGGCACCTGCGGTGACCAGGCTGCTGTAGCGCCATGCGGACTTCGCGGGGCGGAGCTGGTGTTCGGCCTTGAAGCCCTTGGCGGCGATGTTCTCGTAGACGGTCACTTCACCGTCGGACCAGCGGACGAAGAGATCCTGGTCGCCGGCGGCCGCGGCGAAGTTCCCGGCGACGCTGTCGCGGGCGTGTGACCAGGTCGTGTTCTTGCGTTTGGCGAGCTGCTTCTCGGCGTGCAGACCCCGGCCGTCCACATTGGTGTAGAGGGTCATCTCGGCGTCGGACCAGCGCACCACGAGGTCGTCGCGGCGCGCGTTGCCCCCGCCGAACCGGCCGGCCGTGATGCCCTCGGCATGCGTCCAGGTGCCGTTGGGGCCCTTGAGCTGGATCGCGTTGTTGAGCTTGTTGGTTTCGTTGACGTCCTTGTAGAGGGTCAGTTTGCCGTCGGCCCAGCGGACGAGGAGGTCGTCGGTGCTGTTGCCGGTGAACTCTCCCGCGGTAACGGCCTTCGCCTGCTTCCAGGCCCGGTCCTTCTTGTCGAGCCGGATGTCCTTGCCCAGGCCGTAGGCGCGGTTGCCGGGGAAGAGGGAGACTTCACCGTCGGACCAGCGCACGATCAGGTCGCCGGTGTTGTTGCGCACCGAGCCGGAGTGGAACCGGCCGGTGAGGACGGTGGTGGCGTGTTGCCAGGTGGTGGCGTCACCGAGGGGGTTGACGGTATCCGGCGCCGCGTCCGCGACCGCCTGGTGGTAGAGACGGAAGACGTCGTTGTCGAACTGCGAGCTGTAGGAGATGTTGTCCTGGAGCCCGCCGGTCTTGTAGCCGCCTATGGCGCCGACGAGGTTGCCGCGGCTGCCGTCGAAGCCTTCCAGGAACGGACCGCCGCTGACGCCCGTACGGAAGCCGTCGCAGCTGATTTCCATGAACCGGCCCTGGAAGGCCCTGGTTCCGTTCGTGCACTGCAGTGGGGTCTTCTGGCCCCCGGGGTAGCCCGTGAGCGTCACCTCACGGCGGGCCAGATTCGCGGTGGGGACCGCCGTGAGCGTATTGCCGCGGCCGATGGCGTCTTCCAGGAGCTGTCCTTGGGAGTTCGGTCCGACGCGCAGGACGGCGAAGTCCACATCGTCGCTGGGTGACGAGGACAGATACCGTTCGTCGATCCACACCTTGCCCAGCTCCATCGGGAAGAGACCGTACGGCCGCTCCCCGGGCTGGCCCGCCGGCGAGGCCCCGCCGCGGTAGCCGGGCACGAAGGCGACATTGCGGTACGGCTTGCCGCCCTTCAGACAGTGGGCCGCGGTGAGCACCAGACGCTTGGTCGGCGAGGTGACGGCGCTGGCGCTGCAGAACTGGTTGGGCGTCGCCGACCCGTCATCACTGCGGATCAGGAACACACCGACCGTGGCGACTCCCGATGCGACCTGATGGCTCGGCGCGAACAGTGCACGCCGGCCCGCCACATCGGGGGCACCCTGCAGGTCCTGGCCCTTTTCCCCGACCTGCACCGCGTCCACGGGGACGGCGCTGCGAATGCGCTCCGGCGTCCAGTAGCGCTCCAGCTCCTGCGCCTTGCGTATCTCGTCCGGTGTCACGCCCTTGGAAGGCTTCACCGGGCCATGAGAAGGCGTTACCGTGCCGGCCGGCGCCGGGGTGGTCAAGACGGCGGGAACATCCGGTGCCCGAAGGCCGCTGAGCAGGGACGCTTGCACGCCCTGAGCCGTGGGCGCGGTCCGGGCATCCGGCGACGCTTGGTGCGCGGCGAATGCCGGAACGGCGAGCGCGATCGAGGCGCAGACGCCGACGGCAGCGGCGCGCACCCAGGGTATTCGTTTCATGAGCCTGTCCGTTGAAGGGTCGAAGCGACCGGGTTCAGCTGAGGAAACCGGGGGCGGGGGTGCGTTCCCCGCCCGGGGATTCGGTGTTGCTCGTGCATTTCATGGCGCGCTTCCTCCGGATCAGCGGGGCGAATCCTGATCGCCGCCGGCCGGTGTCGAATTCACCGGCTGCGCTGTCCTGAAAGAATGGCCAGATCTCGCTACTTTTACCGAGCGCTTACCGGCCTGCGGTGAGCTGCTTTTCGGCATACCGGCCGTCCGCATCGACGATGACCCCACCCCTGGTTCCTTTGTTTCCTTCCGCACGCCGGATAGGCGAAGGAAACTGCACGGCAGGGGTGGGTACGTCGGCGAGACCTCGGGAGAGAAAGGTCGTCAGACTTCGGCCGGTGATCCTTCCGGGATGGGCGACAACGCATCCGCGGTCCCCCCATGGATGTAATGACAGAATAAGAAGCTGGAGGAAGGTATCACGAAACCACAGGCAAAAGCGGACAGCGGGCGCTTTGCCGAATATCAAGTCCCTGTGATGTCAGTCACTTGACGCGGCGTCAAGTGACTGCGATGTGCGCCTGATGCCGCTTTCGTCATTTCTCGCCACGGAAGGGGAATGGGAATGGCTTGATTGCGCACCCACCCGCCCAGTCCGCGTTCCGCCCGCCGAGATGCACAGCGCCCATGGGCCTATCGGCGGCGGGCGAGCGTGATGATCTCCCGGCTCGCACCGGTGATGGGGCCGCCGTCCCAGGCACCGTAACGGGCCTCGATGGCGAAGCCCGCGTCGGCGAGGAACGCGTCGAGCATCGCCACGTCAAGGAAGCGCAGGCTGGTCCGCTCGACTCGGAGCACGGTGCCGTCGGCCGCGGCCGTCGTCCTGGTGAAGGTGACCACGTCACCGATGACGGACTCGGTCTCGTGCCACACCCGCAGGGACCGGCCGGCCGCGTCGACGACATCGGATGCCCTGGCCGGATTCCACTCCTCCCAGGCACGCGCCTGCGGGTGCCGCGTCTCGAACGCGAAGCGACCGCCGCGGCGCAGCGCCGCGTGGACCGCCGCGAGCGAGGCACGCAACTCCGCGTCGGTGACAAGGCATTGGAACGCATGGCTGGTCATCGTCGCGAGCTCGAATGCGGCGTCCCACCGCGCGGCCGCCGCAGTGCCCTCGACCCACTCGATATCGGCGCGACGCCGGGCGCGGGCAAGTGCGGCACGGTCGGGATCGAGTCCGACGAGGTGGCCCGGATGGCCATGTTCGCGAGCGAGGTGCAGCATGGCGCCGGTACCGCAGCCGACGTCCAGGACCGAGCCCGCGGCCATGACCAGCGCGTCGTAGAAGCCATCACTGGGCCACTGTTCCGGGTCCCACGGATTCAACAGGTCGTACAGCGCGGCGGCGTCCGCGTCGGTGAACAGCACCCCGGTTCACCGACAACCGGTGAGCTGCGGGGCCGGACGCTGCCTGCATCTGCCGGCCCGCACCCCACACCTCAAGGCCGCAGTTCGCCGTCGAAGACGGTGACCGCCCGGCCGATCAGGGTGACCCGGTCGCCGCGTAGCTCGACGCCCACCCGGCCGCCCCGCGGGGAGAGTTGGACGCCGGTCAGTGTGGTGCGGCCCAGCCGTCCGGCCCAGTGGGGTGCGAGGACGCAGTGGGCGGCGCCGGTAACGGGGTCCTCGGGGATACCTGCGGCGGGGGCGAAGACGCGGGAGACGAAGTCGTGGTCGGCGCCGTCCGGGGCGCTCGCGGTCACGATGACCGCCCGGCCGCTGAAGTCGGCCAGTGCGGCGATGTCCGGGGTCAGGTCACGCACCGTTTCCGCATCGGGCAGTGCCACGAGCAGATCGTGCCTGGCCCGGCCCGTCCACTTCGGCTCGGCGCCGAGGGCCTCGGCGAGGTGCGGGGGCACGGGGGTTGCGGTCGGCACATCCGTCGGGAAGTCCAGGGATATCGCGCCCTGGCTGTGGCGACGGGCGGTCAGTGCACCGCTGAGGGTGTCGAAGTACAGGACCGCGTCAGGGGCAGTGGCCTGGGTCGTGTGGAGCACGTGGGTGGTGGCCAAGGTGGCGTGACCGCACAGATCGACCTCCACGGTCGGCGTGAACCATCGCAATCCGTAGATGTTTTCCGCCGTCGGGTGCACAAAGGCGGTTTCCGGCAGGTTGAGTTCGGCGGCCACCCGCTGCATCCAGGCGGCGTCGGCCGGCTTGTCCAGCAGACACACACCGGCGGGATTGCCGGCGAAGGGGCGGTCGGTGAACGCATCGACGATGAAGGCACGCATGCGTCCGACGCTACTGGTTGTGGCTCGTCCTTGGGGTATGGGTTTGGCGAGGGCACGGGGAGGGGGGTGTGATGGGGCCCGGTACGCCGCCCTTGTCGCCTGCGCCCCGGATGCAGGACTTCCTCGGCGCTGGGTGTCCCGTACGTCTTTGGGTGGCCCGTCGGCCATCGATGTGCCGTAGTCCGCCATCCGTTCCGGCAGTCATTTTCACTCCGGAAGTGAGCATCTTTTGGCCTCTTCTGTCTGACGGAGCATGGGAGGGGCAAGCTGTTCTCGCCATGGAAGCCGGATACGTACTCAGGGGATTGCGGGCCATCGCGTTCGCGGTGGTCTGCGTACTGCTCACGGCTGTCGGGCATGTGCTGACGTCCGGTGCGGTGCTGCCGTGGAAGGTGCTGCTCACAGCTGCGGCAGGGGCCGCGGGAGGTGCGTGGTGCTTCGCCGGCCGTGAACGAGGTCCGTTGACGGTGGCGGCCCTGACGGTGGGTACCCAAGCGGCCCTGCACTCCGCCTTCGCCCTCGGGCAGGCGATCGACCACGCCGGGCACAGCAAGCTGTCCTGGGCCACGCTGTGGTGGGAATCGCTGCGGTGTGGTGGCGGTGTACCACTTGATGACATGCGGGCCTCAACTGGCCTGCGCGCGGCCTTGGTTGACGGTTCACCGGTGCAGGTGGTGGCGGGTGGCGGGCACTTCGTTGGTCTGTCGGTGCCGGGCCAGATGCCCGGCATGGGGCACCTTCCGCATCCGGGGACGCCGGGTGGCGTCGGTGCGATGCTCGCGGCGCATCTGCTGATCGCGACGCTGAGCGTGTGGTGGATGTGGGGCGGCGAGCGCGCGGTCTTCCGGCTGGTACGGACGGTGTCCCTCGCTCTCGTGCCGCGTATCCGCCTCGTTCTGCAACCCGTGCTGCCGACCCTCCCTGCGGACGCCCGGGAACCGGAGCGGACACCGCACCGCGCCCTGCGTCGACTGCTCCTGGTCCATGTCGTCTCGCGCCGGGGCCCACCGCTGGAGCCGGCTGTCCACTGACAGCAGTGCGCCCTCCGGGCCGCGGACGGATCTCGCGCGCACGCCGCGCCGGCCGCGCCCGCCCCGACACTCCGGTCCCGACGCCGTCACAGTGACCGGATCCAGCGAAGGACTTCCGATGATGACGCCTGCCCAGATGCCGGTATCGCAGATACCCGTGCCCATGGAACTGCGCAAGGGAGAGGAGGCATCGCATGCGTGCGGCTGAGGACGCCCTGGTGACCAGGTGGGCTTTGGAGGGCCGCAGCGGCGACGAGGCCGCCGTCGAGCGGTTCGTACGGGCCACCCGACGCGATGTGCTGCGCTATGTCACGCATTTGAGCGGTGACTTCCAGGCGGCGGACGACCTGGTCCAGGACACCTATCTGCGGGCCCTGAAGGGCCTCCCCTCCTTCGAGGGCCGGTCCTCGGCCCGTACCTGGCTGCTGACGATCGCCCGGCGCACGGTCGCCGACCGGATCCGTGCCAACCGGGCCAGGCCCCGGGTCGCCGCGCTCGACGACTGGCAGGCCATGGCGGAACAGGCGCAGCCGGAGATCCTGCCGGGATTCGACGAAGGCATCGTGCTGGCCGATCTGCTCTGTGCTCTTACGCCCGCGCGGCGGGAAGCGTTCGTGCTCACCCAACTGCTCGGGCTGCCGTATGCGCAGGCCGCCTCGGTGGCGAGGTGTCCCGTGGGCACCGTCCGGTCCCGGGTGGCCCGGGCCCGGGAGACGCTGATCGCACTGCTGAACTCCGCTGAGGGCAGCACCGCGCGGCGGCCGGACAGCGCGGAGCGGGAAGCGGCGCCGGCGGGGTTCGGCGCGAAGTGGCAGGTGCCCGCTTCGACGGCGTCGGCCTGAGGCGGTATCCGCGGCGGCCGGGGCCGGAAGCGGGGCCGGGAGCCGGATGAGGTGGTGGCGGCGGCCGGGCGGGAGGCCGGGGTGCAGGGACGCGCTTGGAGCAGCGTTCCCACGCCCCCCGGCCCCCCGGGCCCCGCAGCCCGGCCCCGCAGACCGGTCCGCGCCCCGGTGCCGCGCGCCGGTCCCGCAACCCCGGTGCCACGCCCCGGTGCCGGGACCGCTCCGCGGCCGTCGGCGGCCGTCGGCAAGCAGCGGCAGGCGGCGGCAGGTGACGGCAGGCGTCAACAGACGCCGTTCGCACCGAACCGACAGCGCCGCCGGTATATCCCGTGACGCGTCGCCCGGTTCGCTCCCCGCGGAGAAAGTGATGTCGGTGGGAACCCGACGGCCCGGCGGTCCGACTAGTGGGCTGTGGAGCGCAGCAAAGAGCGGCCGGAGCCCCCAGCGGCACGGCAGGAAAGCAAGTCGTCCGGTCTCGACGTACGGATGCACGGCGTGGTGTGCCGGCACGGCCGTCTGGAGGCCGTGAGCGGTGTGGATCTGGACGTGGCCGCCGGTGAACGGATCGCGCTGACCGGTACGAACGGTTCGGGCAAGACGACACTGCTGCGGGCGGTGCTGGGGCTGCACCGGCAGGTCGACGGCCAGATTCTCGTCGGGCGGCGGGGCTGTCGTAGCGCCGCGGAGTGGGCCTGGCGCCGACGGGCCTGCGCATGGATACCGCAGCGCCCGGCCGCCGGGCGCTTCCCGCTGCTGGCGAAGGAACTGCTGGCGAGCAGCGGCGCCCCGGCCGAGGCCGCGGGGGCCGCCGACCGTCTGGGGGTGGGTGCGCTCGCGGACCGTCCGCTGAGCAGTCTGTCCGGTGGGCAGTTGCAGCGGATGCATCTGGCGCGGGCGGTGGGGTGTGTGGCCGCCGGGGCGGGGGTGCTGCTCGCCGACGAGCCGACGGCGGCACTGGACTTCGCCGGGCAGGAGGAGGCCGCGGAGGTGCTCACCACGCTGCCGGTGACGGTGCTCGTGGTCACCCACGACCGGGCGATGGCCGCGCGCTGCGACCGGACGCTGGAGATGGCCGCCGGACGTCTGCGGGAGGTCCGGTGAGTGCGCTCGGACAGGTCGGTGACCTGCTGCAGCTCGTCCCCGTACAGCGCGCCGGGGCCGGTCTGCTGCTCTCCGCGCTGGGCCTGCCGGTGGTGGGCGTGGTGATCGTCGGGCTGGACATCATGCCGGTGCGCTTCGCGATGATGCATGTGGCGCTGCTGGGTATCGCGGTGGGGCAACTGGTGGGCCTGGACCCGGTGTTGTGCGCGCTGCTCGCCTGTGCGCTGGCCGGTGCCGGGGTGGCTCCCCTGGCGCGTACGCCGGACGGTCTGTCGGGGGCGATGGGGCTGCTGATGAGCCTGGCCATCGCCGCCGCGCTGCTGATGCTGGCGTTGTCCGGGGTGAACGCGAACGGGGCCTTCGCGCTGCTGTGGGGGTCGATTCTGGCGGTGCGCCCCGTCGACCTCGCGGTGCTGGGTGCCCTGGCGGTGGCTCTTCCCGCGCTGTTCGTCTGGCGGCGCCGGGACCTGTCGCTGCTGCTGCACGACCGGGAACTGGCGCTGTGTTCCGGGGTGGCGGTCCAGCGGCTCACCGTGCTGCTCCTGGTCCTGGTGGCGGTCGCGGTGGCCGGTGCCATCCGGCTGACCGGTGCCTTGCTGGTGGACGCGCTCACCCTGCTGCCCGCCCTCGCCGCCCGCCGGCTCGGCCGCTCCCTGGTGTCGATCACGCTGTGGGCGATCGGCATCGGGCTGGTGGTGAACGTCGCCGGCTTTCTTGCCTCCTTGGCCTGGGACCTGCCTCCCGGGCCGGTCCTCGTCCTCGCTGCGGGTGCGGTCGCCCTCGCAGCTCATCTCATCCCCGAACGGAGAACCCCCTCATGGCGCGCACCCGCGTCCTCATCCGTCCCCTCACCGCACTGAGCGCGGGACTGCTGCTGATCTCCGGATGCGGCTCCGGCGCGGCCTCGGAAGACACCGCGGCCGGCACCTCGGACAAGGCTGCCGCCGGGCCCGTGGTGGTCGCCACCACGGTGTGGGAGGCGGCGCTGGCGAAGGCCGCCGGGGCGAAGAACGTCACCTCCATCGTCCCCGCCGCCATCCGGCATGCGCCCGATTACGACGTCAAGCCGTCCGATCTGACCAAGGTGGCGAAAGCCGACTACGTCCTCTACTCCTCGTTCGAGCCCTTCGCCGGCCGGATCAAGGAGGCGGCGGGCTCCCAGGCCAAGATGATCGAGCTGAACCTGGACAACACCCCGTCGAAGACGACGGCCAATGTGACGCGTCTGGGCAAGGCGTTCGGTACGCAGCAGGCGGCCGCGCGGTGGAACACCACGTTCGGCAAGGAGTGGGAGTCGCTGAACAAGAAGGTGCAGGCCGCCTGGCCGGGTGGCAAGGCCCCGGCGGTGACGGCGCAGATGTTCACCACGTGGGCGGCCAAGCTCGCCGGGGCACAGATGGTGGGCACGTACGGCCCGGAGGCGGTGACTCCGGCTCAGCTGTCGAAGCTGTCTGCGAAGAAGCCGGAGTTCGTGCTCGACAACGAGAACATGTCGACCGGAACGGTACTGCCAGGTGCGGGCGCCAAGCAGCTGAACATCGCCAACTACCCGGGCCAGGACCTGGATCTGCTGGGGGTGTACCGCAAGGCCGCGCAGCAGATGGAGAAGGCGTTCGCCGGGTCCTGACCGGACGGATCGCCGTGCGGTGGTGGGTCGTTGGAGCGTACCGGCCCACCACCGCCGGCCGGTCACCCCGTCCGTGCGGGCTCGTCCGGGAGCCCGGCGGCGAGCCGCTCGCGCAGTGCGGCGCGGTCGGGTTTGCCGGCGGGAGTGAGGGGCAGCGCGCCGGTCACCGGCAGCAGCTGCTCCGGGTGCTTGCGGCGCTCCAGACCCCGTGTGTCGAGGTGGGCACACAGGCTCTGCAGGGTGATCTCCCGGCCGGCTCTCGGCACCACACAGGCCGCGAGCCGCTCCCCCATCAGCGGATCGGGCACGCCCACGCAGATCACGTCCCGGACGTCCGGGTGCGAGGAGAGCTCGCCCTCGACCTCTGCGGGGCTGATGTTCGCGCCGCCGCGGATCACGATGTCCTTGAGCCGGCCGACGACCCGCAGGGTGCCGTCGGCGGCGAACGTCCCCAGATCGCCGGTGCGCACCCAGCCGTCGGCCGTGCGGTAGCGCATGTTCAACTCGGGGGCGCCGACGTAGCACAGGGGCGTCATCGGGCCCCGCGCGAGGATCTCCCCGGTCCCGTCCGAGGCCGCACCGTGCGGTGGCGCGATACGGATCTCGCAGACGGCGGGGTCGGGCCGGCCCACCACGATCCCCGGCCCGTCGTCCGGGAGCAGGTCCCGCTGTGCCGTGCCGGTATGGCAGTTGACCCCGTCGGCCGATCCGTAGAGGTTGACCACCGGGCAGCCGAAGACCCGGGCCGCCTCGTCGTGGGTGGCCGCGTCGAGCGCGGAGCCGCCCAGGATCAGCGCCCTCGGCCCGTCCGCCGTACGGCTTTCCGTTCCGCAGCGTTCCACCATCATGCGGACCATCGTGGGCACGCCCAGCACATGGGTGGGCCGATGGGTGCGCAGGGCCGCCAGCGCGTCCTCGGGCGTGAAACGGTCGAGCAGTACCAGGGTTCCGCCGTGCCGGGCGAGGGTCACCGCGGTCCCGTTGCTGCCGAACGCCGAGGCGAGCGGGACGAGGAACAGACACCGCGGCGGGCTGTCGTCGACCAGCAGGGAGGCGAGGAAATTGCCACGGCCACCGGCGAGCGCGTTGTGCGAATACGCCACCATCTTCGGCTCCGCCTCGGAGCCGGAGGAGACCAGGATCCGGGCCGCGGAGTCGGGATCGGGCCGTTCGGGGGTGAAACCGGCCCGCTCGTCACCGGTCAGGCCGGCCAGCGACCGGCACCCCGCGGGGACCGGGCCCGGGCCGGCGGCGAGCACGGTGTGCAGGGCGGGCAAGGCGTCGGCCCGTTCCGCCAGTTCCCTGGCGTGCTCGATCCCCCGGAACGCGGTGGCCGCGATCACCGCCCGCGCCCCGGAGCGGCCCAGCAGCGACACGGCTTCGCGTCCGCCGCGCCCGATGGGGAAGGGCAGGGCGATCGCCCCCAGGGCGGCCAGCGCGAGATCGGCGGCCACCGCCGCTCTGCTGTTGGGCAGTTGGACGCCC
Source organism: Streptomyces sp. NPDC048637 (assembly GCF_040650675.1). Classification (NCBI taxonomy): domain Bacteria; kingdom Bacillati; phylum Actinomycetota; class Actinomycetes; order Kitasatosporales; family Streptomycetaceae; genus Streptomyces; species Streptomyces sp. NPDC048637. The sequence continues at coordinate 195,410 of NZ_JBEZHQ010000007.1, read as the reverse complement.
ACCACGTCGCCCGGTCGGATACCGGCCTCGGCGAGGCCGGCGGCCAGACATCGCGCCTGGGTGTCCAGCTCGGCATAGCTGGTCTCGCCCTGTGCATCGATCACGGCGGTGCGGAGGGGGTTCCGCATCCGGTGTGCCCGGAACAGCGCGTACAGGTCGAGATCGGGGCAGTGTCCCGCCGCCGCCCAGGTGCGGCGGAGCGTGCCGGGAACCAGGTCGTGAATCCGATGGTTCATACGAATCTCCAGGGCGTGGGGACGGCGAGGGAGCCATGGGCGTCACGGGTGAAGGCGCCGCGGAGGCGCTGGTCCTGTGGGAGCGCACCGAGGTCGGTGGCCACGGCGGTCGCGGCCAGTCCGTCGGCGCGCAGCCCGTCGAGCGCCTGCGCCGAGGTCAGCTCCGTCAACCGGGCCGCGCGGGCACCGGCGGCGGCAGCGGAGTCGTCGGCGGGGGCTATCCAGCCGTCGGCGGTCGGCAGCGGACGGCGGAAGCCCGCGGGACGGCGGAGTGCCCCGCCGGCCGCAGCCCGGTGCAGCGCCGGTGCGGTGAGCGCCTCCGCGGCGCCCAGCAGCGAGGACTCCACCCTTACCCCGCGGCCGCTGCATTCGCGCAGCAGCAGACCGGCGACGACGGCTTCGGCGCCGAGCAGTCCGCCGAGGACGTCGAGCAGGGTCATCAGGGACGGCGCGGGCGGTTCGTCGGCGGGGCGCGCCACCGTGCCGACGCCCGTACGGGCCTGGACCATGAAGTCGGTGCCCATCGGAGCGCCGGGCAGCCGCCCGGCCCAGCCGCCGGTGTAGGCGTACACCAGCCCCGGGTTGACGGCCGTCAGCCGGTCGGCGTCCAGGCCGAGCTGTTCGGCCTTGCCCGGAGCCCAGTTGTGCAGGAAGACATCGGCACCGGCGGCCAGCTCACGCAACTCGGCCTGTCCGACGGGGGACTTGATGTCGATCTGTACGGCGTTCTTGCCCCGGTTGAGCGCGAGCCATCGGGCGGAGATGTCCTCGCAGCAGGGCGGCATACCGCGTAGCGGGTCACCGCCGGGGGGTTCGATCCGGAGGACCTCGGCGCCGAGCTGACGGAGCAGATGGGCGGCGAGCGGGGCCTGGATGCGGCGGCCCGCTTCCAGGACCGTCAGCCCCGCGAGGGGATGTGCGGCAGAGGAGACGGTGCCGGTGGCCGGCGGGGGCCGGTCCGCGGTGTGGGGGGTCAGGGTCCACGGTGCCGTCCCGGCCGTCGCTCCGGGCAGTGCGGCCGGGGCGTGCAGGAGGCACACCTCCGCCCCCGAGGCGGCTGCGGCCTGTTGCACCCGTGCCCAGGACGCGGAACGTGCCGCCCGGTGCAAGGCCTCGGGTATCGGGGCGCAGGCGGTGGCGTACCGGAACTGGAAGGGCTGCCAGCCGGTGCGGATGGCCTCCTCGGGCGCACCGAGGTCCCGCCAGAACCGAGCCCAGAGGACGGGGTCCAAGGCCTCCAGCTCGAACCGGGTGCCGCACCGGGCGGTGAACGGCGGCCCGCCCGGTGACAGCGGTACGGCCTCGGCCTCCGGGGCGTTCGCCGCCGCGAGGTACTGGCCGAGGGTGAGCAGCGCGGCCCGGTCGGCTCCGGTGGTGACCTGCGCGGGGCCCGCGCCGCCGCGCGCCCGGCCGAGCAGGGCGGCGAGCAGGCCCTGCACGGTGAGCACGGAGGCACAGGTGGCGGCGTAGTCGACGGCGAGACCACGCGGCCGGCCGTCGCGTCTGCCGTGTACCTGCATCATGCCGGTGGCCGCCTGGACCGTGGCCTCGTCGACGGCGTCCGCGTCCGGCAGGACATCGGCCCAGGCGGTGTACGCGGTGGCCGCGCCCGGCGCGCCCGCGGCCTCGAACGTCGCGTGCCCGGTGTGCGGTCCGGGCGTCTGCGGTGTCAGGGTCGCGCCGAGTGCCCGCAGATGGGCGGCCGCCGGCGTGGTGAGCGCCGGCGGGCCCTCGACCCGCACGGTCACCTCTTCCAACGGTTGGGACGCGTGGATGACGGCAGGGTGTCCCACGGCACTCCTCTCCGGCGGCGCACCGCCGCCTGGTTCACACACAGACACGGGAACCAGACGGCGTCCGGCGCCGACCAACTCCACGGCCAGTAAGTCGGACTGTCCGTCCACCGAGTTCCCGGTGAATATGGAGGAAGGCCGTGCACGCCATGAACGCTGGGCAGCACCTGTCGGCGGCGGACCCGCCGCTCGGGTCCGCCGGACTCGGGCAGCCCGGCTGTCCGCCCGAAGCCGAGGCCCTGCGCGGGCGGGTCATGGCCTTCGTGCGGGAGCGGGTGATGCCCTGCGAGCCGGTGCTGGACGCGGGTGGCGCCGCGGCGCGCACCGAGCTGCGCCGACTCCAGGCCGAGGCAAAGCGGGAGGGGCTGTGGGCCCTGCCGCTGCCGGAGGAACACGGCGGCCAGGGGCTCGGCCTTGCGCTCTACTCCCATATCGCGGAGGCCGAGGGAGCCAGCGACCACGGCCCGGCGGCGCTCGGTTCGGCTCCCCTGCTCGATGTGCTGATGCTCGCGCGGCATGCCGACGACACCGTGAAGGAACGGTTTCTGCGACGCATCACCGACGGCGAGGTGCGGACCTGCTACGCGATGACCGAGCCCGAAACACCCGGTACCGACCCGGGGTTGACCGCCACCCGGGCCGTCTCGGACGCCGCGGGCGGCTGGGTCCTGCACGGCCGCAAGTGGTTCACCTCGGGCGCGGGCGACGCCGATCTGGTCACCGTGCTGGCGCGGGTGGCTGACGAAGGGGCCGGAACGGACGGCCTGTCGTTGTTTCTGGTGCCCGCGTCTGCCGCGGGGTTCACGGTGGTGCGGGAACTGCCCGTCCTGGGCGCCGGCGGTCAGTGGGAGATCGAACTCGACGGGGTCGCCGTGCCGCCCGAGCATGCGGTGGGCGCCCCCGGCCAGGCACTGCGGATCGCCGGGGAGCGGCTGGTGCTCGGCAGGGTGCTGCGGTGTCTGCGCTGGCTCGGACAGGCCGAGCGGGCCTTCGACCTGATGTGTCTGCGGGCCCGGTCGCGGAGCCAGTCGGCCGGACCGCTGGCGGACCGTCAGCTCGTCCAGCAGATGGTCTTCGACTCGCTGCTGGCGATCCGTACCACCCGGCCCCTGGTCCATGAGGCGGTGACCCGGCTGGCCGCGGGCGGCGACGCCCGGCTGGAGACCGGCCTGGCCAAGGTGGCGGCGGCCCGCATGCTGCAGCAGGTGGCCGACGCCGCGATCCAGGTGCACGGCGCGGCCGGTCTCGGTCCGGACACCGCGCTGCCGGGGCTGTTCCGCACCGGCCGCACGGCCAGGCTGCTGGACGGCCCCGACGAGCTGCACATCACGGCCGTCGCCCGCCGGGTGCTGCGCGGCTACCGGGGCTGATCGTAGTGAGAAGCCAACCGGTCATGTCGCGAACGGATCCGTCCGGCCGGTGAGGATCGCCAGCCCCGCCGCCAGGAAGAAGTCGCCCCAGATCAGCTCATGGCGCGGGGCGAGGGCGCGGGCGGCGTCGTAGCACCCGTCCGTCAGCGCGCCCCGGGCCGACAGATGGCCGGTGCACAAGCGATGCAGGATCTGCCGGGCCCGCGCGGTCAGTCGTCCGGCTTCGTTCCCGCGGCCCGTCGCCCGCGTCAGGGCGGCCAGCTTCAGCAGGGCCACCGCCTCGATGGCAGCCGCGGAGGTGTCGACCGGGCCGGACCGCTGCCCGTCCTGGGCCGGCGGGACGAGCCCGGCGGCCGGGGCGAGCCGCGGCGCGGTGAGCCGGTCCGCCGCCTCCCACAGGGCCCCGGCCGCACGGGAGTCGAGCCCGTCCGTGAGGCAGTGGAGTCCGTCCGCGAGGCCTAGCAGCAGCCAGGGCGTGGTGCGGCTCCATCCCGGTGCGGGTTCGGCGCAGGGTGTCCAGCCGTCACCGGGCCCGGCCTGCCAGGCCGGGCGCGGTGGGCGCTCGGTGCGGCTCAGCGTCAGATGCCGGGTCAGATGCCCGTACGCCGCGCGCCGCCCCTCCCCCGCCAGGCCCGCCAGCAGCGGCACCAGTCCCGGCACCGCGTCCACCCGTGCCAGCATCCGGGGGCCGCCGAACGCCTCGCCCCAGGGCACCAGTTCCCGCTCCGGGTCGTATGCCGCCAGACAGGACCGGGCCGCTTTCTCCCGCAGCCCGGCCGCTGCACCGTCGCTCCCCGGTCCCGCGGCGAGCGCGGTGCCGTACCAGAAGATCAGCCCGCGGGTGGCGGTGTCCTGGTCGACCCAGTGGGCCAGTCTCCGGGTGCACTCGGCCGCGGCCGCCCGGTCCCGGGGAGCGCCCGACGCCAGGGCGCGCAGCCAGAGCAGTCCGGCCCAGAAGCCGCCCGTCCAGGACCCTCTGGACGTGGACTTCCAGGTGCCGCTCTCCGGATCGGCGTACAGCGGGAAGCGCGGCCCCACTTCGGCCGCGGTCCGCCCGGTCCGCTCCAGCACTGCCGTCCACGCACGGTCGGCCCATGGCGTGTGGCGGGTCGTCTCAGGCATCGGGCCCTCCGGTGCGACGCAGCATCAGGGGAACGGCGACCGCCGACGCCGCCGCGAACTCCGCCGCCACCAGGAGCCAGCCCGGCCCGTATCCGGTCGCGGAGACCAGCGCGCCGAACAGCGGCGGTCCCACCGCGAACCCCGCGAAGAATCCCGCCGACACCAGGGCCGAGTCCTTCCCGGCCCGGCCGGGCGCCGCCTTCCGCAGCACCAGCACCATGGAGACGGCATTCGCGGACACGGCGAACGAGCCGACCGCGACGGCGGCCACCCACACCAGCGGATGCGCCCGGAGCGCGGCGGCGAGCAGCAGCGCGGCGCCCACCGCACCGGCCGCCAGCAGCGCCGGCAGCGCCTCGGCCCAGCCCGGCCGCCCCGCCGCCCGTGACCAGCCGACCCGCCCGCCGATACCGGCCACGCCCAGCACGGCCACCAGTGCCGCCGCCGTGGTCGGCGCCATCCCGAGGCGTTGCGAGCCGAACAACGCCAGATAAGTGTTGACCGAGGCGATACCGCAGCCGAGCAGCAGGGAGAAGACGGCCAGCCGCCATGTCTCCCGGGGGGACGATGCGGCGGCAGGTGCGCCCGCGGTGGCCGACGGCGGGTCGGCCGGCAGTACCCGTGTCGCCCAGAGCGCGGCAAGTGCCGCCGTGCCGGCCGCCGCCCAGACCGCGCCGCGCCAGCCCACCCCTGCCGCCAGCAGCGACAGCGGCAGTCCCGCCACGAACGCCCCGCACTGCACCCCGGACTGCTTCAGCCCGGTGACGGCGGCCCGCCGTTCGGCCGGAAAGGCGGCGAGGATCACCTTGTTGGTGGCGGGGTTGGCCAGCGCCTGCGGTACACCGCCGAGTGCAACGGCCAGCAGCAGCACGCTCGTTCCGGGGACGGCGCCGATGAGCGCCAGCGAAGCGGCGGTGAGCAGCAGCAGCGCGATCAGGCAGCGCCGGGGGCCCACCCGGTCCACCAGTCGGCCCGCCATCGGTGACAGCAGGGCCGCCGCCCCGAAGCCCGTGGTGGTGGTCAGGCCCAGCACCGTACGCGAGATCCCCAATTCCCCGACCAGCCGCGGTCCGAGCGCCCCGATCACGAACAGCTGCAGCATGGAGAACGCCATGGCCGTCGTGAGCAGCACGGTCAGCGACCCGCCGCCCGGTGCGCGTGCGGTCCCACCGTCCGGCCCGGCGGCCTCCGGTTCCTTGCCACGTTTCACCAGCACGCGCCCCTCCCGACAGCTCCGGCCCGCCTACGGGCCCCGGTCCAGTCAGTCGTACGGGCCCGATGCCTGGTTCCCGGCGGCCGACGGGTGGCCATGGGCGGAGTTGCGCCCACCGCCTGCCCCAACGGGCCGCGGGCGGCGGCCAGGCCTGACCGGGCGCTCCGGAGAACTCGGCGCGCCGATCAGTGGCACGTTCGATATCTTGAGATATGGAGGGATTCACCCGCTCTCACGCACGCGGGGAGGGCCTGCCGAAGCAGGCGCAGGCAACCGCCCAGGTCCCCGGCGGGAATCCGGCCGGCCCACCGCGCGGCGGTGTCACCGGCGCCGGAGTGGGCGGCACGCGGGCTCGGTGCACATCCGACGGCCATCCGGCCCGGACCACCCAGCCATGACGTCTGTGCGGCGACTGCCCCGGCATACGGACCGTGATCCCCGGCGCCGAGCCGGTCATCCGCGGGGACGGGGATGATCCGATCGGGCCGCCGGTTCCGGCCGGGCAACTGGCGCGTGCACGCGTCGGTCCGACTGCCGGCGCCGCCTTCTCCCGCCGGCCGAACCGGATGCCGGAAGGAAGGTCCACAATGAGCACCGCACCCCGAGGCTCCGCACGCCGATCAGACCCCCCACACGCCGGTGACGCCCCGTCGCCGTTCCTCGCCCTCTACAACAGGTTGATGCTCGCGGTGGACCACAGAATCGGCTGGCAGAACCTGCCGAAGCCGCTCGGCCTGCTGACCCTGCTGGGCCTGCTGGGCCTGCGCAACATCCTGCGCCGGCAGAATCTCTTCGACACCGGCGGCTACCCGGCCCAGAATCTGCCGGACCCGGGGCCTCCCGATGCGCGGCACGGCACCGAACGGACCGCGGACGGTACGTACAACGACCTGGACAACCCCCGCATGGGCATGGCCCGGTCGCGTTTCGGCCGCAATGTCCCGCCCGCGCAGACCTTTCCCGAGCCGGAGCCGGAGATCCTGTCCCCCAGCCCCCGTGAGATCAGCCGGGCACTGCTCACGAGGCACACCTTCCTCCCCGCCGAATCGGTCAACACCCTGGTCGCCGCATGGCTGCAGTTCATGATCCGGGACTGGGTCAGCCATGGTCAGGGCACCATGGACCACCCCTGGCACATCGAACTGGCCGACGACGACCCGTGGCCGGAATCGCCGATGCCGGTGGCCCGCACCCTCCCCGACCCGACCCGGCCGGCCGGCGGCGACGGCCTGCCGCCGACCTACCTCAACGAGAACTCCCACTGGTGGGACGCGTCCCAGCTCTACGGCAACGACCCGGCCGCGCAGCGGGCACTGCGCTCGGGCACGGACGGCAAACTGCGGGTGCCGCACAACGGTTCGCTGTTCCCGGACGAGCCGGAGCGGGACCCGGCGCACACCCCTGGCTTCTGGCTGGGCCTCGCCATGATGCATCTGCTGTTCCTCCAGGAGCACAACGCCGTCTGCGACCGGCTGCGCCAGGAGTACCCCGGCTGGTCGGACGAGCAGCTCTTCCAGCGTGCGCGTCTGATCAACGCGGCGCTGATCGCGAAGATCCACACAGTCGAGTGGACTCCCGCGGTGATCAGCCATCCGACGACGGTCGCCGCACTGCGTGCCAACTGGTTCGGAATCCTGGGCGAGCGGGTGCACAAACTGCTCGGCCGGATCACGGGCAGCGAGGTACTGAGCGGCATCGTGGGCGGCCGGCCCGACCACTTCGGTGTCCCCTACTCACTCACCGAGGAATTCGTCGCCGTCTACCGCATGCACCCCCTGATCCCGGACGACTGGAGCTTCCGTGCGGCCGCCGACAACTCGCTGCTGCAGGAGGCCACTTTCCGCGAACTGTCGGGCCCCTGTGCCTACGACATCCTGCGGAAGCATGCGCTGCCGGACCTGTTCTACTCGTTCGGCACCTCGCATCCGGGACTCGTCACGCTGCACAACTACCCGACATTCCTTCAGGAGTTCCAGCGTCCGGACGGCCACCTCATGGACCTGGCGGCCGTCGACATTCTGCGGATCCGCGAACTCGGCGTACCGCGGTACAACGAATTCCGGCGCCGGCTGCACCTCGAACCCGCCGAGGACTTCGCCTCCCTCACGGACGATCCGTCCTGGGCCGGGGAACTCCGCCGGATGTACGACGACGACATCGAGCGCGTCGACCTCATGGTGGGCATGTATGCCGAGCCGCGGCCGAAGGGCTTCGCCTTCAGCGACACCGCCTTCCGGATCTTCATCCTCATGGCCTCCCGCCGCCTCAACAGCGACCGGTTCCTCACCACGGACTACACGCCCCAGGTGTACACCCAGGCCGGTCTGGACTGGATCGAGAACAACAGCATGACCACCGTGCTGCTGCGCCACTTCCCGGAGCTGCGGTCGTCCCTGCGGTCCGTGGACAACGCCTTCGCCCCGTGGAAGGCATCGTGACCGCCCGCTTCGACGGGCGGCCGGTTGCCTCGGCGGCCGGCTTCGGGAGTCCCGCTGCGCCCTCCGTAGGGGGTTCCTTCGTTCGGCGGCCCACCAGTGGCCGGTGCGCATCAGGCGGGTGAGGGTGGCCGTGTGACCGCCGTACCGCGGTCCGCTGCCGCATGGGCCGAAGCATGGGAGAGCCGGATGCCGAAGTACCTGGTCCAGGCCAGCTATACCGCCGAGGGCATGAAGGGGCTGCTCGCCGAGGGCGGCACCGGGCGCAAGGCGGCCGTCGAGCAGGTGGTCAGCGCGTGCGGCGGCAGGCTCGAAACGATCTACTTCGCTTACGGGGACGACGACTTGTACTGCATCGTCGAATTCCCCGACCAGTTGTCGATGGCCGCCATCGCCATGACCGTCCGCGCCAGCGGAGCCCTGCGTTCCAAGACGATTCCGCTGCTGACCGTCGAGGAGATCGACGAGGCCGCCAAGAAGTCGGTCGGCTTCCGTCCACCGGGCGCCTGACCCGCCGCGGCCGGGACGGACCCGCGGCGGGTAGGCAACGCCGACGGCGGACGCGGGCCACACAGCGGCGGCGGGCATGAGGAAGGTCCGGATCACCGGACTGCGGGAGGATGGGCAGGAGCGCGTGAGGAGACCGGAGCTCGATCATGCGGCGCTGTTCGCCGCGACACCGAGCGCGTGCCTGGTCCTCGACCCGGAGCTGGTCATCGTGGACGTCAACCAGGCGTACCTCCAGGCGACCGGGCGGACCCGGGACGATCTGCTCGGGCAGTACGTCTTCGACGCCTTCCCCGACAACCCCGCGGACCCCGATGCCGAAGGGGTGCAGAACCTGCACCCCTCGCTGCACCGCGTGCTGTCCACCGGGGAGCCGGACACGATGGCGGTGCAGCGGTACGACATCCCTGTGACGGACCAGCCGGGGGTGTTCGAGGAACGCTGGTGGTCCACGATCAACACCCCCGTCACCGGGCCGGACGAGAGGGTGGCATGGATCATCCACCGGGTCGAGGACGTGACGGCCTTCGTCCACTCCCGCCGGTCCCGTCCGCTGCCCGGCGGGCAGCTGAGCGCACGCGAGGAGGCGATGGAGGCCGAGCTGTACGTCCGGGCACGGGCGCTGCAGCACCTCAACGAGGAGCTGCGCCGGGCCCACGCCCGCGAACGCCAGGTCGCCCTCACCCTGCAGGAGGCCATGCTCCACTCCCCGGACCTCGCCGGACACCGTGACATCGCGGTGCGCTACCTCCCGGCCATCGGCTCCCTGAATGTCTGCGGCGACTGGTACGACATCGTCGACCTCCCGGAGGATGGATTCGCCATCGCGGTCGGCGACGTCGTCGGCCACGGTCTGGAAGCCGCCGCCGTCATGGGGATGCTCCGCAGCGCCCTCAGCGCTGCCGCCCGCTCCGTCGAAGGCCCCGCGCAGGCGCTGAAGGTGCTTGGCCTGTACGCCCGCTCCGTCGACAAAGCGCTGGCCACCACCGCCGTCCAAGCCCTGATCGACACCGCCGGCGGCCAGATCACCTACAGCAGCGCCGGCCACCCCCCGCCCGTCCTGCTGCACGCCGACGGCACCCACGAACTCCTGGACCGGGCCACCGATCCGCCCCTGGGCGCCCACCCCGAACAGGTGCCGCGCCCCCAGGCCCACCTTCCCTATGTGCCGGGCGACACCCTCGTCCTCTATACCGACGGGCTCATCGAACGCCGCGACGAGGACATCGACACCGGCCTCGCCCGGCTCACCGACGCCCTCGCCCGCTACAGCGGATTCAGCCCCGAACGCCTCGCCGACGCCCTGCTGGCCCGCCTCGGCGTCAGCGCCGGCGCCCGCGACGACATCGCCCTCGTCGTCGTCCGCCTGTAGTTCCAGCAAGTGGACGGTGTGTGGGCGGGCCCGCCGCATCAGGGCTTGTTCAGGTAGGTGAGGACGGCGAGGACGCGACGGTTGTTGTTGTCGTCATCGGTGATGCCGAGTTTGCCGAACATGGAGGTGGTGTACTTGCTGATCGCGCTGTCGCTGAGGAAGAGCTGCCGGCCGATGGCCTGATTGGACAACCCTTCGGCCATGAGGCCGAGCACGGAGTGTTCGCGTTCGGTGAGCTGTCCGAGTCGTCGGTTCGAGGGCCCGCTGGAGAGCAACTTGGCGATGACGGCCGGGTCCATGGCGGTCCCGCCCCCGGCGACGCGTTCCAGAGCATCGATGAACTGATCGGCGTTGAACACGCTCTCTTTGAGGAAATAGCCGATGCCACCGGCACCGTCGGCCAGGAGTTCGCGGGCATACAGCTGTTCCACGTGCTGAGAAAGGATCAAGACCGGCAGTCCGGGCAGTTCGCTGCGCGCCGCAAGAGCCGCGCGCAGGCCCTCGTCCGACTGGGTCGGCGGCATACGGACATCGACGAGGGCAACGTCCGGCCGCCAGGTCAGCAGCGCATCGAGCGTCTCGGGTCCGGTGCTCGCCGTCGCCACCACCTGGTGTCCGTAGGCCTCGATGAGGCGGACCATCCCATCACGCAGGAGGTAGAGGTCTTCGGCTACAACGATGCGCATGGCACCAACATCCTCACACGGGTCGGGCCGCCTGTCGGGCTGGTGATCTCCAGGATGCCGTCGAAGACCGCGAGGCGGCGGCGGAGCCCCTCAAGTCCACCGCCGGCCCGCTCGCCGGCCCCACCCCGGCCGTCGTCTTCGACATCGACGACGATGCCGGTCCCGTCCCGGGCGAGGGAGATCCGGACCCCGGTCGCCTGGGCGTGCTTGACCGCGTTGGTCACGAGTTCGGCGATTCCGAAGTACACGGCGGACTCGATCGGCGGGTCCAGGCGTAGCTCAGCGTCGGCGCTGACCGTCGCTTCGAGCGGGCTGTCCAGGGCGAAGGCGCGAACGGCGTCAACGAGCCCTCGCTCGTTCAGCACCGGCGGGTTGATGCCCTTGACCAGGTCGCGAAGCTCGGTCAGTGAGGTGACGGCGCCGGCTCGCGCTTCCCGCATCAGGGCCTTGGCCTGGTCGGGGTCGGTTTCCATCAGCTTCTCCGCAGTCGCCAAGGAGAGCCCGAGCGCGACCAGACGGGCCTGCGCTCCGTCGTGCAGGTCCCGTTCGATCCGGCGGATCTCGGCGGCCTGCGCGACCGTCGTGTCCGCGCGCTGGGCCGTCAGCTCCGCCACCCGTTCCGCCAGCACCATCGCGGGCGACGCACGCAGGAAGCGGACGGCCACCGGCTCCACGCACCGCCAGGCGTACGGGGCGGTGGCGAGGGCCACGGCCAGACCGAGCCCCCCGACGACGCGCGCGGAGTGCCCCGGCTGGATGAGTCCCACAGCCGCCGCGGCCACCCCGGCCGGCGGGAGGGACGCGACCACGCCCGCGGTGAGCGGCGCGATCCCCGTGAACCGCAGGTCGCGCCAGGTGGCGGGGTCGCTCCACCGGACCCGCCACTTCTGGTCCAAGAGGGCGTCACGGCTGGTGCGTTCGTAGCTGAAACCGTTCCACCAGTACCCGGTGGACATCCGCGTCACCGGCCCGGCCTGCCGGTAACCGGCGGGGATGACCGTCGCGGTCCACCTCGCGACGAGAAGGCGGACCATCCGGCAGACCGGGCGGGACAGGGCGAGCGTGCCCACGCCCACCAGCACCAGCGGCGCCACCCACGGCCACGGGTTTCCCGCCCCCCACCAGATCCCCAGCGCCACGGCAGCGGCCCACACGGCCGGGACCAGCATGCTGACGACCACCACCACACACGCCCGCACGAACCCCACGCCGGCGCTCGACACCCACGACACCACCTGTCGCATGACCTTCCTTTCTCACTTCATCACCCCGACCCTGGCACCCGCGGTTCCTGCCATGCGCCGATCAGGCCGGTACGGCTTGGCGTTTCCACTGTGCAGCGCACGGAGCCCGATTCCCGCCGGATCGGCCCAGAAGTAGGTCTGGCCCCACCCACCCCTGCGTCCAGGCCCATACCGCCCCACACCGGCGCTTCCTAACGTCGGCACCACACCAACCGCACGAGGGAAGAGACCGACATGGAAACCGCCGGACACACCATGGCCGAGGCCGCCCGCCTCAACCATCCACCTACCCAACGGGCCTTCGGCAAGGTGAAGTTCCTCGTCGCGGCCTACGGCGCGCTGAGCGCGGCAGTGCTCGGCACCGTCGTCATCCTCGCGGCCACCGCACACCCGGTGACCTCGTTCATGTGGGGCCGGTCAGCCGGAGTGCTCGCGAGCGCCGCGGTGACCTACTGGCTGACCGTCCGCGCCGCACGGGGAGCACGCTGGGCCTATCTGCGCATGCGCCTCATCTCGGTCACCGTGCCGATCGCGATCATCGCCATCGACATGATTCCCGGTGCCCTCCCGCCGTGGTTCGTCGCGATGCAGGTCGCATGCGCCCTCACCATCGGCGCAACCGCCTTCCTCGTCAACGGATCCGGGCTGCGCGCCGCCTTCCTCAGGTCACGCTGAGACGCCTCGGCCCCGCCCCGTCCCGGCCCGCCCGTGAGGAAAGCCGACCGAGCCGCCCGTGGCCCGCCCCGGTGCGGCGGAAGACCGTCGCCGGGGCGGGCCACGGGGCGAGCGCGGCAGGGTGGCTCAGCGTTCCTGTTCCACCAGGCGCTTCAGTTGCTGCAGGTCACTGCGGAGGCCGCGTTCGATCGCGGACGCCTGGGCGAACCCCTGCGGTCCGCCGAACGCCTCCTTGATGGTTCCCGGGTCGTACTCGAACCGGGCCTGGACCCGGGTGTGCTCCTCGTCGATGGGCAGCAGCGAGAAGGTGCCCGCCAGCTCGGGGCCGCTGGTGGTCTGCCACCTCATGACGTTTTCCACGCTGCGGTCGGTGATCTCCACTACGCATGCCTGTGGCTGACCGCCCGCGTCGATATCCAGATGCGTCCGGTGCTCGCCCTCCGACCGGGCCTCGCGCACACCGTCCAGGAAGCGCGGATAGGCCTCTGCCCGGTGGAGGCAGTCCCACGCGGTATCGATGGGAACGCCCACGTCGATATGTTCTTCGAGAGTGCTCATCAGGCACCTCACCACTCGGTTCACGGCTACAGGGTCATGTCTCCAGGGTGCTCCGAGCGGGGGCCGGAAGCGAGCCGCCGCCCGGCCCCCGCCGGGGGGCGACGGCCACCGAGCGGATTCCTTGCGAGGGAGTGCCGGCGACGGCCCGTCCGCGCTACTCCGGCGCGTCCTGCCGATGCGTGGCGGTGTCGTCCCGCAGCGAGCTGAGCCGGTCGATCACCTCGACCACTCCGTCGACGCTTTCGCACAGCCGCACGGCAATGGGGACCAGGCTCTTGCGCTCCAAGGTGCCGGTGAGGGTCACATGGCCGTCGGAGACCTCGACCGTGACCGCGGACGGTGACACCCCGAGCGTGCGCGTCAGTACCTCCTCCAGCACCTCCTCCTGGATGGCCCGGTCCCGGCGCAGGAACAGCTGCACCAGGTCACTGCGGCTGATCACTCCGATGAGCCGTCCGGCGTCGTCGACCACGGGCAGCCGCTTGACCTTCTTCTTCTCCATCGTCTTGGCCGCCTCGACGACGCTCCACTCGGGCCGGGCCACCACGGCGGGGCTCGTCATGATCGCTTCGGCGGTGGTCGCCCCGAGCTTCGCGATCTGCCGGCGCAGCAGATCGGCTTCGGACACCACCCCCACCGGCTGGTCGTCCTCGTCGAGCACGGGTACGGCGGTGATGTCGTACTCGTCGAGCAGCCGCGCAATCTCCTTGAACGGAGTGCCCCGTTGGACGACGACGGCCTCGGGCGTCATCAGGTCTGCCACGCAGCGGTGCCTCATCTCTGGCCAGTCCCTCCGGGTGTGCCGGGCCGGATCTCGTTCGGCCCCATGGGCGGGGAGTGCGCTACGGCAAGCGCTCAGTCGTGGGGAACCACGGCGACCGGGCAGGTCACATGGTGGATGGCGGCGTGGGCGACCGGGCCGACGCGGGGCGCGAGCCGGGGACGGTGCCGCCGGCGGCCGACCACCAGGAGTTCGGCCCCGAAGACCGTCTGTACGAGGGCCCGGCTCGGGCTCTCCGGCAGCACGGTCTCCTGTACCAGCACACCGGGGAAACGCTCACACCACGGGCGCAGGGCGTCCCGCAGCTCGATGTCCGCCTCTTTGGTGAGTTCTGTCGCGGCGTCGGGGTCGATGCCCCACGGGGTGTACGCCTGCATGGGCAGCGGGCGCCCGTGGACGGCCTGCAGCGGAAGGCCACGGCTCGCCGCCGCGTCGAAGGCGAACCTCAGCATCTGGTCGCAGGGGCCGTTGAGGCCGACGCCGACGACGACCCGCGGCTCGGGGGCGGGGGGCGTACCGTCCGCGGAGGGGTGGCGGGGTGTTTTCGCCCGCCCGGCCGCCCGGACCAGGACGACCGGCCCCTCGGCCCGGCCCACGACATTCAGGCTCACATCGCCGAGCACATAGCTTTCCCAGGTCCCGAGAGCCCGCGACCCGAGCACGACCATCAGCGATTCACCGGCCGCGCGCAGCAGCGCCGGTTCCGCCTCCGCCCCCACCAGGTCCTCGATGATCTGCAGATGCGGGCGGCGTTCCCGTACCTCGTCCAGGGCCCGGCGCACGAGCTGCCGGGCGGCGGCGTTCTGGTCACGTTCGGGGGGCGTGTCCGCCGCCTCGGCGGCCAGCAGTATCCACGCATGGAGCAGCCGCAGCACCGACTGGCGCCGGTCCGCCTCGTCAGCGGCCCACTGCGCGGCCGCCAGGCTCTCCGGTGAACCGTCGAGTCCCACGGTGATGATGTCCGGCTCCATGACCGTCCTCCTTTCGGGGTCGGAGAAACGGGCCGGAGCGGCCCGTCACCCGGCCTCCGGGCCCATACGGGGGTGAAGCACCGTTGCTCCCGCCTCAGTTCCCGTGCGGGCCCGCGCCCGCACCGGGAGCCGAGGCAGCCTGGGTGGCAAGGACGGCCGCCTGGATGCGCCGCTCCACACCGAGTTTGGCCAGCAGGCGGGAGATGTGGTTCTTGATGGTCTTCTCGGAAAGGTAGAGCCGCTTACCTATCTGACGGTTCGTCAATCCAGCGCCGATCAGGCCGAGGATCTCCCGCTCCCGCGGGGACAGACCGGCGAGCGCGGCAGCCTCGGGCGGCGCGTCGGAGCCGCCGCCCCGCAGACTGCTCATCAGCCGTGCGGTCGTCGCGGGATCGAGCATCGAGCTGCCGGAGGCGACCGTGCGCACCGCGGCGACGAGGTCGGCCCCCTTGATCTCCTTGAGTACATATCCGGCCGCGCCGGCCATGATCGCGTCGAGCAGCGCCTCGTCGTCGTCGAACGAGGTCAGCATCAGACAGGCCAGACCCGGCAGGTGCGAGCGCAGCTCCCGGCACACCGTGACCCCGTCGCCGTCCGGCAGCCGTACATCGAGCACCGCGACATCCGGCCGGAGCGCCGGGCCGCGGGCGAGCGCCTGGGCGGCCGTCCCGGCATCGCCGACCACCTCGATGTCCGGCTCGGCATCGAGCAGGTCCGCCACACCGCGCCGGACCACCTCATGGTCGTCGAGCAGGAACACCCGGATCGGCCGGTGCGCTGACAATGCCTCCGCGTCGCTCATGACGCCCCTCCGGCTGGTACGACGTCCGTCCCACTGTCCCCATCGTGACCCCTCGCGCAGGGGCCTGCCATGCCGAACGGTCCCGCGGCGGCCGTGCGGTGGCTGTGTGGTGCCTGTGTGGTGGCCGTGCGGTGGCCGGCGTGCCCTCGTCAACCGTGGCCCGCCCGGCGCTCCCGCCCGGTGGGCGCCGGTCCGCTGACGTCGAACGTCACCCCCACCACGCCCTCGACCGCCTGCACCAGCCGGGCGGTGACGGGAAGCAGCGACGGGTCGCGGAGCGTGCCACTGAGGGTGACCACCCCGTCGGTGACGCTGACCGCCAGATCGTCGGGGGATGCCGCGAACAGCCGGCCGATGATCTCCGTGCGTATTTCCGCCGCCAGGTCCTCGTCGGGGCGCAGGAAGACCTTGAGCAGGTCGGCGCGGCTGACAATGCCCTGCAGCAGCCCCGCGCCGTCGACCACCGGTAGCCGCTTCACCGACTTGAACGCCATCGTCCGCGCCGCCTGGGCCAGGGTGTCACCGGCATGCACCGTCAGGGCGGGCGCGCTCATCAGCTCCCCCGCCGTCAGCGCACCCGCCTTGCGCACATCGTCCAGCCGCCGCAGCTGCTCCAGACGACTCGGCTGCGCTCCCCGGAACTCTTCCTTGGGCAGCAGATCGGCCTCGGAGACCACACCGATCACCCGCCCCTCGCCCGCCAGCACGGGCAGCGCGCTGACCTGCCAGCGCTCCATGGTCTCGACGATCTCCTTGAAGGGCGCCTCCTGGCCGATCGCCACCGCGGTCCGGGTCATCACGTCGCCGACGGTGTACGGGCTGTGCTCCATGACGCCTCCTCGGTACGGGCCCGGCACCGCGCCCCGCCACCGGCGGTGCCGCGCGCCCGGCCGTGAGCGGCCTCGGCGTACGGTCCCGTCAGCCGTGCGGGCCCGCCATCGGCGTCCGGGTCCGGGCGGCAGCCGGGGCGGTGACGTCGAATTCCACGTCCACGACCCCCTCGACGGCTCGCACCAGGCGGGCAGCCACCGGGATGAGCGAGGTGTCCCGGACCCGTCCGCTGAGCGTGACGACCCCGTCGACCACGGTGACCCGCAGATCCCTGACAGGCGTCGTGAACAGCTCACCCACGACGTAGCGGACTTCCTCCGCAAGATCGTCGTCCGAGCGCAGGAAGACCTTGAGCAGGTCGGCGCGGCTGACGATGCCCTGGAGCACCCCGTGTGCGTCCACCACCGGCAACCGTTTGACGGACCCGCGCGCCATGGTCCGGGCCGCTTGGGAGAGCGTGGCATCGGCCCGCGCAGTCAGGGCGGGACTCGTCATCAGCTCCCCCGCGGTCAGCGCTCCCGCCCGTCGCACATCGTCGACCCGCCGCAGCTGCGCCAGCCGGTCGGGGTCCGACTCCCGGAACTCTTCCTTGGGCAGCAGATCGGCCTCGGAGACCACGCCGACCACCTGGTTCTCCCCCGCCAGCACCGGCAGTGCGCTGACCTGCCACCGCTCCATGGTCTCGACGATCTCCTTGAACCGCGCCTCCCGCTCGACCGCGGCCACGGTCTGTGTCATCACATCGCTGACAAGGTGCGGAGTGTTCTGCATGATGCCTCCTCGGTACCCGGACCGCGTCACCTGGCCTGTGACACCTCCAGCCTGGAATGCGCCGGGCGTGCCGGACAGGGGCCGTCCGGTCCCTTCCACCGCCGCCCTCGCCCGGATTCCGGCCCCGCCACGGAGATATCGCGCCACCCCGACATTTTCCCGCGGCTCGGCCCCTGTGGCGTGTCCGCGACGTCCCGTGAGTGGTACGGTTCCGGCCGCCGTCGGCAGGAATCGGTGGAGAGGCTCGGGTGCGGATATCTCCCGCGACCGGCATAGATTTTCTCCGCCCCTTCGAGGCGTCGACCCGCGTCGGACGACAGAGCGGCCCGTGGGCCGCGAGTGACCGGCGTGACGGACGAACCGCTTACACCGCCGCTCAAGCCGGACGTACGCGGCGATGCGCCCCCTCCCGGCCGGAGGGCAAGCGCGCGAGGGGCGAATATCTCGTGCCGCGACCACAGAATTACCCGCCACGGCAGCAGGGGTTTTCGCGCCCCGGAAAAGGCGGAGGCAACAGCCACGCAAGGCCGCTCGTGCCGTGCTACTGTCGATCTCAGTTGCAGTTGTGGTTCCCAAAGACTTCTCGCACCCCCGCCGCCATTCCAGGTCGGCGGGAGCGCTTTTGTATATCCGGTTTTCCGGACGGGGCAATCATCGCGGCGACGCGGGGTCCGCACAGTGCGGCCCCGGCACTGCCCCCGAAGGAGATATGACATGGCTACTGGCACCGTGAAGTGGTTCAACGCGGAAAAGGGTTTCGGCTTCATCGAGCAGGACGGTGGCGGCGCTGACGTCTTCGCCCACTACTCGAACATCGCCACCCAGGGCTTCCGCGAGCTGCAGGAAGGCCAGAAGGTGAACTTCGACGTCACGCAGGGCCAGAAGGGCCCCCAGGCCGAGAACATCGTCCCCGCCTGACGCTGACGCGTAACACCGCAGCTGGGGCCCGCACCTTGGGTGCGGGCCCCAGCTCGTTGCCCTTTGCGGAATGCGCCGCGTGTGCCGTGTCACGGCCGCGCCGGCGACAAGGGGCAGCCCGCTCGGTACCGGACCACGGCCTGCTGCGACAGCACACCGCTCCGCCCGGCTCCCCGATCCGGCATCACGTGCGCCGCACTTTGCGGCGAAATCTTTTCCACGCGCCGGCGGTCAATTCCGCCCCGCCTCGTTCCATCTGTTTTCTTCGGTCCGTTCTGCGATTCTTTTGTGTGCGGCTCACAGCTGCCGGGAATTCTTCGACGTACCGCATCGAGGAAGGTTCTCATGAACCGCACATCTCGCCCGAACGACCGCTTCTCCCGTACCCGCTCCGCCGGTTCAGGCCGTGGCGGCTACCGCGCGCAGGCGTCCAACCGATCCGGTGGCAAGCGGCGTCGTCCTGCCGCGCAGCAGGGAGAGTTCGCCCTGCCCGTCACGCATACGCCCGCACTGCCGCCGGCCGAGTCGTTCGCCGAACTGGACATGCCGGCCGCGCTGCTGTCGTCGCTGACCGCGGAAGGGGTGACCGCCCCGTTCCCGATCCAGGCCGCCACGCTGCCGAACTCGCTGGCCGGGCGCGACGTTCTGGGCCGCGGCCGCACCGGCTCGGGCAAGACCCTCGCCTTCGGCCTGGCCCTGCTGGCCCGCACCGCCGGCCAGCGCGCCGAGCCGGGCAAGCCCCTGGCGCTGGTTCTGGTCCCCACCCGGGAGCTGGCGCAGCAGGTCACCGATGCGCTCACCCCCTACGCCCGGGCGCTGTCGCTGCGGCTGGCCACCGTCGTCGGCGGGATGTCGATCGGCCGCCAGGCCGGCGCACTCCGCGGCGGGGCCGAGGTCGTCGTCGCGACTCCCGGACGGCTCAAGGACCTCATCGGCCGTGGTGACTGCCGCCTGAACCAGGTCGGCATCACCGTGCTGGACGAGGCCGACCAGATGGCCGACATGGGCTTCATGCCCCAGGTCACCGCGCTCCTCGACCAGGTACGTCCCGAGGGCCAGCGGATGCTGTTCTCCGCCACCCTCGACCGCAACGTCGACCTGCTGGTCCGCCGCTACCTGACCGACCCGGTGGTCCACTCCGTCGACCCGTCGGCGGGCGCCGTGACCACGATGGAACACCACCTGCTGCACGTCCGCGACGCCGACAAGCACGCCACCACCACGGAGATCGCCGCCCGCGAAGGCCGGTCGATCATGTTCCTGGACACCAAGCGCGCGGTGGACAAGCTCACCAAGCACCTGCTGAACAGCGGGGTACGCGCCGCGGCCCTGCACGGTGGCAAGTCCCAGCCCCAGCGGACCCGGACCCTGGACCAGTTCAAGACCGGCCATGTCACCGTGCTGGTGGCCACCAACGTCGCCGCCCGTGGCATCCACGTCGACAATCTCGACCTCGTCGTCAATGTCGACCCGCCCACGGACCACAAGGACTACCTGCACCGCGGCGGTCGCACCGCCCGCGCCGGGGAGTCCGGCAGCGTCGTCACCCTCGTCCTGCCCAACCAGCGGCGCGAGATGGACCGGCTGATGGCCGACGCGGGAATCACCCCGCAGTCCACCCAGGTCCGCTCGGGCGAGGCCGAACTGACCCGTATCACCGGTGCCCAGGCTCCCTCCGGTGTTCCCGTCACCATCGCCGCACCGGTCGTCGAACGCCCCAAGCGCAGTGGCTCCTCCACCCGCGGCCGGCGCAGTCGCTCCGCCCAGGCCCGGCGGTCCTCCGGAGCGCCCCGGACCGCGTCCGGGACGTCGCAGCGTCGGCCCTCGGCCGGCAAGACCACCTCGTAGACCGGGAGTGATCCCGCTCGCCCGCGGCACTTCCCTCGCTCCGCCGTCAGTCCGATTCCGGTTTCTCTTCGACCCTGTAGAGGCACTATGCGCTGCGTCATCGCCCGCTTCCCCTTCGACCTGATCAAGACCGAGGTGCAGGACTCGATGAAGGGCGTCAAGCCCGAACCCATCACGGGTGAGTCCGTACTCATCGGCGGCCGTCACTACCCCGTCAAGCAGGTCGGGGAGATCATCACCCGGCAGGACCGGCGCGACTTCACCGCCGGCGAGGTGACCCGGGCGCTGACCCGCCTCGGCTTCACCTGCAGTTCCTCGACCCCCGTCGCCCGCACCCCTCTTGAGGAGGCGTCGGCCCTGCTCCAGGCTCCGGCGACGCCTGACGGTGACCTGACGAGCTGACCGGGCAGCACCGGACAGCACCCGGCAGCACCGGACAACGAAGTGGGCTCCGACCGCACCGGTCGGAGCCCACCTTTGTTGGCGGCAGTCTTCCGGACTCATGACGGACCGTGGTCACGCGGCGGCCTCGGCAGCGACGGCAGGGCGGTCCTGCGCCGCGGCGGAAACGCGACCTCAGCGGTCGGAGTAGCTGAAGTCGCCCACCGTCCAGGCTCCTACGTCCTCGATCGCGACGCGATACATCCCGCCGGTCTCGGGCAGGCCGATACTTCCCTGCAGAATCTTCGCCACATGGAAATACAGGTGTGTGGGTGGCCCTTTCCGTTGCGGCGGGCGGGTGTCCGGGCCGGCTGAGGAGAAGAGCGCGGAAAACGGTCCCAGCCGCTCCGAGTGCGCCAAGACCTCGGCCACACGCTGCCGCCATACGCTCTCGGGCGCCAACCGCCCGGTGATGACAGCACCCTGGACCACCACTGTGAGAGACATCTGATTGCTCTGCTCCGACTCCACCATCGCGGCGATGTCGACAAGCAGCTCGTCGGGCTTCGACATGGGAGCAGACTTTACTGCCGCGACCGCCCCTCGGCACCACACCCGCGGCGCGCGCCCCGCGGCGGCTGTTGTTGAGCCGCCGTCACCGGACGTAGGAGACTACGTACGCAGGGGTCCGCAACCGGGTCCACACGGGACACCGGCCGGGGCCGGGCGGGCCGAAGAGCCAGATGGCCGGGAAACGGGGCGGTGGAGCAATGGATCCGGTGCTTGCCAGTGCGGGGACGACGCTGGTCGGGCTGATGGTGACCGAGGCCTGGGGACAGACCCGCAACGGCGTGGTCGCGCTGTGGCGGCGGGTACGGCCCGCGGACGCGGACGGCGTCGGCCGGGACCTCGACGAGGCCCGCGCGGAACTCGTCCAGGCCAGGGATGGCGGCGATGACGAGGAGACGGAGCAGGAACTGGTCGGTGAGTGGCAGCGGCGGCTGCTGCGTGTCCTGCGTGACGATCCGGCGGCCGCCGAGGAGTTGCGGCGGATCCTGGAGGCGGCCAGGGGTGCGCTGCCGTCGGAATTCCCCACGGGCAGCGTGCAGTTGCAGGCACGTGCGGAGGGCAGCTCCCGGATCTACCAGGCAGGACGCGATATGCGGGTACAGGGGTCATGAGCGACGGGGCGTCCTGGGACGCCGAGGCGCACGACCGGGCACGGATCTACCAGGCCGCCCGTGACCTGCACATCACCCATCAGCAGGGCGAGGACCGCACGCCGGGGCCGGTGCGGCTCTCCCTGCGGCATCTGCTGTCGTGTTTCGACGATGCACCCCTTCCGCTGTCCGTCCTGTCCGCCGAGGCGGTCGCCGCCGTACGGATGCCGGAGCTGCCGGCGGAACGGGTGGCGGCCGAGGTGCGCAAGCTGACCGACGGCGCACAGGTGCGGACCGGGGCGGACGGTGAGCCGCCGGTGCCCTGTGTACGGGCGGACGCCGCCGCCGTCGCCGAGTCCGCCCGGGAGCTGACGGACGAGGTCCGCGCGCAACTGTGTGCCTACGCCGCGGCGTTGCTCGACCATGCCCTGCTGCGGTCGCCCGACGGGGCGGCGCCGGACCTGTTCGCCCCGCATGCGATGGCCCTGCTGTGGCGCTCCGGCCGGGCACCCTCACGGGCGGCCACAGTCGCGCGCCGGGTGCGGGACGCGTATGCGGCAGCCGGCCAGTACGAGGAAGGGCTGCCGTTCGCGGTGCGGATCGTGGAGTCGTCGGCCACCGGGGCGGAGCTCGCGGACGCCCTGGCACTCGGTCGACTCCAGTGCTGCTGCGGTGACTTCGGTGACGCGGAAGCGGTGCTGCGTCCGGTGCTCGCACAGGCGGAGAGGGAGGCGGGCGGGCGCGGGCTGTCGCTTGCCGGGCGCACCGGCCCGAGCATCGCCGACATCCTCCGGGAGAACGCCGACGGCCCGTTCACCGGACGGCTCTCCCCGGCCGACTGTCAGGTGCTGACGCAGGTCGCCGACGTACAACACGCAATGGCCGATGCCCTGTACGGGCTGCGGCGGTACGCCGAGTGCGAGCGGCTGTTGCACGCGGCGGCGGGCCTGCGCTGGCGGGTCCTGGGGGCGGCGCATCCGGCGCGCCTGCTCGCCCAGCTGCACCGCGCCCGCGCGCTGGGGCAACAGCGCCTGTGGCACGAGGCTTTCGCACTGGTCCATGACGCTCTCGCCTATCGGGACAGAGCGGAACTCGAAGGTGACCGCCCGCGGGACGCGGCCCTGTTACGGCTCGCGCATGCGGAGGTGATGGTGGCAGCGGTCCGTTCACTGCGGGACGAGGGCGCGAGCCGGTCGCGGGGGGTGGGGATGTTCCCGGCGCCGGTGGTGCGATTCCTGGACCGCACGATGAGCCCCCACACCAAGCCCGAGAAGCTGACCTGGTCCGACGCCGTCCAGTTGGCCGAGGAAGCGGTACGCGCCTGCGACCGTGCCTTCGGTGCCGCGCACCCCCATGCGCGTTCCGCCCGCGCGCTGCTGGAGCAGGCCGGCCGTGAACAGGGATCCGCCCCGTAATCATCGGCCGAGCTCTCCCCCGGCGGTCGGCCGCGCCCCCTTCCGCACGGCGGGCCCGCCGGGTCGGGTGCGGCGGCTTTCCCGGTCCGCGGAGTGCCGAAGCCGTCTCGGGGTAGCGGTCCGAAGAGGCGGGCGGGGGCCCGTCGGCAGGGAGGGAACCGGATGGCCATCGCCAAGACCAGCGTCCTGGTACTGGATTGCGCGGAGCCCGCGGCACTGGCGGACTTCTACGCACAATTCCTCGGCGGAGAAGTGCGGATCGGGACCAGCCCGGACTACATCGAAGTCGTCGAGAGCGGCACCGTGCATCTCGCGATACGGCGGGACCGGGGCGCGGCGCCGCCCAGTTGGCCCCGCCCGGACGATTCACAGCAGGCACATCTGCACTTCCTCGTCCCGCAGGACAACATGGACGAGGCAGAGCGCGAAGCGGTCAGCCTGGGAGCGCGGCCGTTGCAGACACGGGAGAACCACGGGCCTTACGACGCCCGCCGTTACGCGGACCCCGCGGGCCACCCCTTCGTTCTCGCCGCGAGCGAGGGCCATGCCCTGGGGCAGGCGAACTGAGCCGGGCCCGGGTGGGTGGAGAGGCGTGGAGCGCCACCGGGACCGGTGGCGCTCCCGGGGCTTCAGGAGCGCTTTGTGGAGACGCCCTGTTTATCGGGTGCGGGCCACCGGGCGCACGACCAGTTCGTTCACATCGACCTCCGGGGGCCGGCTGACGGCGAAGGCGATGGTGTCCGCGACCGCGGCGGCCGGCAGGGCGACGGCGCGGTAGGCCGTCATGGCTTCCCTGGCCGTCGGGTCGGTGATGCTGTCCGCGAGTTCGGATTCCGTGACGCCCGGCGAGACCACGCTGACGCGGATATCGCCCGCGGACTCCTGGCGCAGTCCGTCGGAGATCGCGCGTACGGCGAATTTGGTGGCGCAGTAGACCGCGGCGGTGGGCACCACCTCATACGCCCCGATCGACGCGACATTGACGATGTGTCCGGCGCCCTGGGCCCGCATCACGGGCAGCGCGGCGGCGATCCCGTGGAGCACCCCGCGCACATTCACGTCGAGCATCCGGTCCCATTCGTCCACCCGCAGCGCCTCCAGTGGCGACAGCGGCATCACCCCCGCGTTGTTGACCAGGACATCGACCCGTCCGAATTCCCCGCACGCGGCGGCGACGAAGGACCGCATGTCCTCGGCGGAGGTGACGTCCAGCCGCCGGAAGGCCGCGGTGCCGCCGCCGTTGCCGATGTCGTGGGCCAGCGTTTCCAGTCGGTCGGTGCGGCGGGCACCGAGGAAGACACGGTGTCCGTCGGCGGCCAGGCGGCGGGCGGTCGCCTCGCCGATACCGCTGCTCGCGCCGGTGATCAGGATGACCTTCTCGTGCTCCGTCATGGCTGCTCCTTTGCCAGTTGTCGTCACGGCGAGCCTCCACGGCGGAGCGCACCGCGACCAGGACAGCTCATGCCTGGGTGCCGCACACCCAGGCACCTCCCCACGACACGCCCTACGTTGGACGGATGACGAGCAACGAACTCGGGGCGTTCCTGCGGGCGCACCGGTCACGGGTCCTTCCGGAGGACGTCGGTATGCCCTCCCACGGGCGTCGCAGAGTCGCCGGGCTGCGCCGCGAGGAGGTCGCTGTCCTTGCGGGCATGAACGCCGACTATTACGCGCGGCTGGAGCAGGGCCGGGAACGCCATCCCTCGCCGCAGGTGCTCGATGCCCTCAGCCGTGCGCTGCGGCTGGACGACGACGGGCGAACGCATCTGTACCGGCTGGCCGGTGCGGTCCCGGACGACCGCCCGGCGTCCTACGGGCCGGAGACCGTCGCCCCCGCGTTGCGCCAGCTGATCGACGGCTATCCGCACACCCCGGCCTTCGTCCTCAACCCGGCGCTGGACATCCTGGCCGCCAACTCCCTGGCCGAGGCGCTGTTCTCCCCCTTCGAGCGCGCGGACAACCTCGCCCGCATGGTGTTCCTCGACCCGGCGGCGCGGCATTTCCACACGCACTGGAACCGGGCCGCCCAGGCAACGGTGGCGAATCTGCGGCAGTCGGTCGGCCGTGACCCCGATGCCCCGCGGACGGCCGACCTGGTGCGGAGCCTGACCGCGGCGAGCGCGGCGTTCGCCGAGCTCTGGCACTCCCACACCGTGCGCGGAAAGACCCACGAGGCAAAGGAGTTCACCCACCCGGAGGTCGGCGCCCTGTCCCTCACCTACCAGGCCTTCGATGTCCGTAGCGCGCCCGGCCTGCAACTCGTGATCTACCACGCCGAGCCCGGCAGTCCCAGTGCCGAGGCGCTCTCCCTGCTCGGTACCCTCCACGCCACCGGTCGGCAGACCCTCGGAGACTGGGGGCCGGACGACACAGTGTGGGCTCCGGGTGAGCACGGGCACTGAGCGAGGGCCGCCCGCCCTCTTCTTTGCTGTCTCGGGAATGCTTGCTGTCTCGGCAACGATGTATGTCAATTCGGCACAGCCGGGTCGAGCAGCTGGGGCTTCGACATCGCGCCGGCCGACGGCACCCGGGTGCGGGCGCGACGACAGGAAACCGAGGTGTGCGCACGCGTCCTCGGCGGGCGCCGCCACGGCCTGTGACCTTTCGGCGGCGCCCGGGGCAGTGCTGGACACGGTGACCGCCGCACGGCGCAGGCGGGGCGGGGGTATCACCCTGATGGCGCAACGCATCGGGCACCCACCGGCAGTCGCAATTCGCCGGGGAATGGCGGACCACAGCACCGGCCGTTCCTCAGCGTGATCGGGCAGTAAAGCCGCCCCCGCATCGCCGTGTTTACGATATCCGGGATGAATTGGCGCGTTTCTGGCTGACGGCCTGGTACGTACGCGTACGTGCGCCTCATTTCTGCCTTCACAGGCGGTGAATCCACTCGTCATCTCTGACTTCGGGAGCTCATTATGGAACCCGGCGCTACCGTGTGGAACTGCCCGTTCGACTACGCCGAGGCACTGGAATTCGATCCGACGCTCCAGCGTCTGCTGACCGAAGAACCGGTCGCCCGCATCAAGCTGCCCTACGGGGAGGGCGAGGCCTGGCTCGTGACCCGGTACGAGGATGTGCGCATGGTGACGACCGACCGGCGCTTCAGCCGCAGTGCCATCATCGGCCGGGACTTCCCGCGGATGACACCCGAGCCGATCGTGCAGGACGAAGCCATCAACGTGATGGACCCGCCGGCCAGCAGCCGCTTGCGGAGCCTGGTCTCCAAGGCGTTCTCCCCGCGTGACGTCGAACGCATGCGGGCCCGTACGCAGCACGTCGTGGACGACCTGCTGGACCGGATGACCGCGCAGGGCTCTCCGGCCGACCTGATGGAGAGCCTGGCGTCTCCGCTGCCGCTGACGACGATCTGCGAGGTCCTCGACATCCCCGAGGCCGACCGCGCACAACTGCGCGGGCATGCACGGACCATGATGAACGTCACCGTCGAGAACCGGGACAGCGCCGTCCGCGCCAAGGCCGATATGCGCGCGTACTTCAAGACGCTGACGGCGAAGCGGCGCCAGCACCCGGGAGACGACCTGATCAGCGCGCTGGCGACCGCTCGTGACGGCGACGAGCTCCTCAACGACCAGGAACTCACGGTCCTCGCCATGGTGCTGCTCATCACCGGCCAGGACACCACCACCTACGAGATCGGCAACCTCGCCTACACCCTGCTCACCCGGCCCAGGGAACTCGCCATGGTGCGGGCCCGGCCCGAGATGCTCCCGCAGGCGATGGAGGAACTGCTGCGGTTCATCCCCTTCCGTAAGGGCGTCGGTATCCCCCGCGTCGCCACTGAGGACGTCGAGCTGAGCGGGGTGACGATCCGGGCCGGGGACATCGTGCACGTCTCGTACCTGACGGCAAACCGGGACGGCCGGAAGTTCGACCGGCCCGACGAGCTGGATCTGGAACGCGAGGACCGGCCGTCCCACATGACCTTCGGCTGGGGTGGCCATCACTGCCTGGGCGCCCCGCTCGCCTTCACGGAGCTGGAAGTCGCCCTCGGCGCCCTTCTGGAGCGCTTCCCCGAGCTCAGGCTGGCAAAGCCGGCCGAGGAAGTGCGCTGGAATACGACCTCGATCTGGCGATATCCGCTGGAGCTGCCGGTCGCCTGGTAAGAGTGGCCAACGCCGCGGAATGCAGAAGTCACCTCTCTGGCGTACGGTTACTAGTCGGAAAGAAGATCCACCTGCACGGGGAGAGTTCATTCTTCGACGGATGGCCCGCTCACAGTTCTCTCCGAGGGTCGTGCACTTCAGTCCGCCGATTCCCGCCCTGGCCAACTTGCCCGCACTTCGGGCAGGTTGTCGCGGCGGACACCACCGGCCGGCAGCGATCCGAAAGTGGAAATCAGCGAATTCCCTGAGCGGTCCACAAGTCTGCAAGGAGCCCATCCCATGGCGGTTCTGTGCAAACCTGCAATCGCGGTCCCCGAATACGTCATCACCCAGGAGGACACCCTCGAACTCGCGCGACGGCTGCACAAGGATCATTCGCAGCTGAGGCTCGTGCTCCGCCTGATCGAGCACACCGGTGTACGCAAACGGCATTTGATCCAGCCGATCGACAAGGTGCTCAAGCACCCCGGGCTCGACTCCCGCAGCGCGGTCTACGAGGAGGAGTCCAAGGCCCGCGTCCCCGCCGTGGTGCGCCAGGCGCTCGACCAGGCCGAACTGGAGCCACAGCAGATCGACTTGATCATCTATGTCTCCTGTACCGGCTTCATGATGCCGTCCTTGACGGCATGGCTCATCAACACCCTCGGCTTCCGGTCCGAGACCCGGCAGATGCCGATAGCCCAACTCGGCTGTGCCGCAGGAGGCGCCGCGATCAACCGGGCGCACGACTTCTGCACCGCATACCCCGACGCCAACGTCCTCATCGTCGCGTGTGAGTTCTGCTCGCTGTGCTACCAGCCCACGGATCTCGGTGTGGGATCGCTGCTGTCGAACGGGCTGTTCGGCGACGCGGTCGCCGCCGCCGTGGTCCGGGGCAACGGCGGCACCGGCGTCCGCCTGGAGCGCAACAGCTCGTACCTGATCCCGAACACCGAGGACTGGATCTCCTACGCGGTGCGGGCCACGGGATTCCACTTCCAGTTGGACAAGCGCGTGCCCGGCACCATGGAGCCGCTCGCCCCGGCCTTGCGCGCCATCGCGGAGCAGCACCAGTGGGACGCGGGCGAACTGGACTTCTACATCGTCCACGCGGGCGGGCCGCGCATTCTCGACGACCTGTGCCACTTCCTGGAGGTGCCGCCCGAGGCGTTCCGCTTCAGCCGCGCGACGCTGACCGAGTACGGCAACATCGCCAGCGGCGTGGTGCTCGATGCCCTGGCGAGGATGTTCGACGAGGCATCGGCCGTCGACGGCCAGCGCGGTCTGCTGGCGGGTTTCGGTCCCGGCATCACCGCCGAGATGGCCCTCGGCACCTGGTCCTCGACTCCTGCCGGCACGGCGTGAGCCCCCGCGCGGTGCGCCCGGACGGTGATCCGCCGGGCGCACCGCGCGGGTGCCCGTGCAGCGCGGCACCGCGATGCCTCACTCCCCTGGGGGAGCGATCGGGCCCGCATCAGTGCGGCGGCCCGGGAAGCGACCGGACCGTGCCGCCCCGGGAGGTGCCGCGGCGCGGCCAGGGGTGCCGGGAGTGGGATCACCCGGCGGCAGTCGCCGGCGGGGGCGTGGCAGCGGTTGGCGCAAACCAAACTTTTGCCTTGAATAGGAATATCTTGACATGCGTGTCAGTGCGTTCTATGCAGATGAGTAGGCGGCTTGCTCCCCATATCAGCAGGTGAGGAGGCCTACGCGGGCCGTTCCGCGAACGGGCCGCAAGGTGAGGAGAAGACCATGGCACGTGCAGTGGGTATTGACCTTGGTACGACGAACTCGGTGGTCAGTGTGCTGGAGGGCGGCGAGCCCACGGTGATCACCAACGCCGAGGGCGCCCGGACCACCCCGTCGGTGGTCGGCTTCACCAAGGGCGGTGATGTGCTGGTGGGCGAGGTCGCCAAGCGGCAGGCCGTGACCAACGTCGACCGCACCGCGCGGTCGGTCAAGCGCCACATGGGCGAGGCGCAGTGGCGTTTCCCGGAGAGCGGCGACATCGACGGTAAGCAGTACACCGCTCAGGAGATCTCCGCGCGGGTGCTGCAGAAGCTCAAGCGCGATGCCGAGGAATACCTGGGCGAGGACGTCACCGATGCCGTGGTCACCGTTCCGGCGTACTTCAATGACGCCCAGCGCACCGCGACCAAGGAGGCCGGTGAGATCGCGGGCCTGAAGGTACTGCGGATCGTCAATGAGCCGACCGCCGCCGCCCTGGCCTACGGCCTCGACAAGGAGAACGACCAGACCATCCTGGTCTTCGACCTCGGCGGCGGCACCTTCGACGTCTCCCTGCTGGACATCGGCGACGGCGTCGTCGAGGTCAAGGCCACCAACGGCGACACCCACCTGGGCGGCGACGACTGGGACCAGCGGATCGTCGATCACCTGACCAAGCAGTTCAAGAACGCGTACGGCATCGATCTGTCCAAGGACAAGATGGCCACCCAGCGGCTGCGGGAGGCCGCCGAGAAGGCGAAGATCGAACTGTCGGCGGCGACCGAGACCACGATCAATCTGCCGTATCTGAGCGCGTCGGCCGACGGGCCACTGCACCTGGACGAGAAGCTCACCCGCTCCCAGTTCGAGCAGCTGACCGCCGACCTGCTGGAGCGCTGCAAGACCCCGTTCCACAATGCGGTGAAGGACGCCGGGATCAAGGTCGCCGACATCGATCATGTGATCCTGGTCGGCGGCTCGACCCGGATGCCCGCGGTGACCGAGCTGGTCAAGGAGCTGACCGGCAAGGACCCGCACAAGGGCGTCAACCCGGACGAGGTCGTCGCCATCGGTGCCGCCCTCCAGGCCGGTGTGCTCAAGGGTGAGGTCAAGGACGTCCTCCTGCTGGACGTCACCCCGCTGTCCCTCGGTATCGAGACCAAGGGCGGGATCATGACCAAGCTCCTGGAACGCAACACCACGATCCCGACCAAGCGCTCCGAGATCTTCACGACGGCCGAGGACAACCAGCCGTCCGTGCAGATCCAGGTCTACCAGGGCGAGCGCGAGATCGCGGCGTACAACAAGAAGCTCGGGATGTTCCAGCTGACCGGTCTGCCGCCGGCCCCGCGCGGGGTCCCGCAGATCGAGGTCTCCTTCGACATCGACGCCAACGGCATCATGCACGTCACGGCCAAGGACCTGGGCACCGGCAAGGAGCAGAAGATGACCGTCACCGGCGGCTCCTCGCTGCCGAAGGACGACATCGACCGGATGGTCCGCGACGCCGAGCACCACGCCGAGGAGGACCGCCGCAGGCGCGAGGCCGCCGAGACCCGCAACCAGGCCGAGCAGCTCGTCTACCAGACCGAGAAGTTCCTCAAGGACAACGAGGACAAGGTCCCCGGCGAGGTCAGGACCGAGGTCGGGGAAGCCGCCGCCGAGCTGAAGGAAAAGCTCAAGAACCAGTCCTCCGACGGTGACAACACCGCGGAGATCCGCACCGCCACCGAGAAGCTCGCGGCCGTCTCCCAGAAGATGGGCCAGGCCATGTACGCCGAAACCCAGGGCGCGCAGGCCTCCTCGGGACCCGAGGGCGCCGCTGCCGGTGAGGGCGGATCGGGTGCCGCCGCCGACGAGCAGGACGATGTCGTCGACGCGGAGATCGTCGACGACGACAAGCAGGAGGGCGGCGCACGATGAACCGCCCGCCCCGCGTCCACGGCCTTCCCCACCCGCCGCTGGCCCTCGTCGGACACGGGTCGGCGGAGCGCCCCGAACCGGGCCCGCCCGACGTCACCGGTCCCCCGGCCGAACGGACGGAGCAGGGCACCGGCAGGCCGTCCGGCGATGACGAGTCCGCCGGGCGGCCGGCGCCACCGGAGGCGGTGCTGCACGCCGAACTCCGGGAGCGGACGGCCGATCTGCAGCGGCTGAAGGCCGAGTACGACAATTACCGTAAGCGGGTGCACCGCGACCGGCTGGCGGTCGGTGAGATCGCGGTGGCCAATGTGCTGAGCCGGATGCTGCCGGTGCTCGACTCCCTCGCCGAGGCCACCGAGCAGGGCGAGGTGACCGGTGGTTTCGAGCGCGTCGCCGAGGCACTGCGCACCGAGCTCGGGACTCTGGGCCTGCAGGCCTTCGGCGCGGCGGGCGACCCGTTCGACCCGCTGATCCACGAGGCCGTCACCTACACCCCCACCGACCGGCTGGAGCAGGCCACGTGCACCGAGGTGCTCCGCCTGGGCTACCGGGTCGGCGACCGTCTGTTGCGCCCCGCGCAGGTGGCCGTCGCGGGCGAACCGCCCGCCGGCCGTAACGACCGGTCCTGAATTCCCCTTCCATACCTCGGAATTGGCCTGTCGGTCCGGTCCGATCGGGTCGGGTCCGGTCCGATCGGGTCGGGTCCGGTCGGGTCGGGTCCGGTCGGGTTTCGTCTGCCCCCTGCAGTGTTCCCGGCGGGCGACGGTGAGTTCGTGCCTGCGCCGGTCTGCCCGTCGATCCGTGCGGTTGACCTGAGCGTTGCCGGTGCGTTGACCTTTGCCTTGTCGGTGCGTTGACCTTCGCGTTGTCGGTGCGTCGCCCCATGCATTGACCCCCGAGTTGTGGGGCGAAGACGGTCTGCCGTGCGAAGCAATTCCCGCCCCCTGCACGCGACTACGCATATGTTCGAGTCCCAGGGGCACCCGATCCTCTACCGCCAGCAAACGGCCTCCGTACTTCGACAGAAAGCCCTACGACGCACGACAGGCGGGATCATGGCGACCGAGGAAAACACGGAACGCGAAAAGGCACACGGCGACGGACCGGAGCGGATCACCGCCCCCACGGCAATGCGCCATGCCAACGGGCAACTTGCACAACTGCTCCAATGCGAGCCCGGCTCGGTGTCGGCACTCAAGCCCACCGATGACGGTTGGTTGGCGGACGTGGAAGTGGTGGAGATCGAAAGGGTGCCGGACACCGCGAGTGTGATGGCTTCCTATCGCGTCTACCTCGATGAACAAGGCCAACTAGTGGGATACGAGCGGACCCGCCGGTACGGGCGGGGCCAGATCGACAGATAAGTCGGCCGGCGCTCGGCACCCGCCACGACATGACACGGCCCCATGACCCGCTCCAGCCAACTGGAAGGGACGATCGACCGTGACTGCCGTTCAGCAATCCAACGCAGCGACCAGCGGAAGTGGTTCGGGAAACCTTTACGATGTTCTTGAGCTGATCCTCGACCGGGGGCTTGTGATCGACGCCTTTGTGCGGGTCTCCCTCGTCGGCATCGAAATTCTCAAGATTGATGTGCGCGTCGTCGTCGCCAGCGTGGACACCTATCTGCGCTTCGCCGAGGCATGCAACCGACTCGATCTGGAATCCGGCCGCAAGGCACCGAGCCAGCTCACCGATCTGGTCGGTGAGGCGACCGAGAGCGGCGCCAAAGGAAAGTCGAAGGGCGCGCTGACCGGCGCCGTTGAGGCATTCAGCGAATCGCTTCAGAAGGGCCACGAGGACTCCGCGGAAGAGGAAGAGCGACCGGCCCGTAAATCGTCCGCGTCCACCAATCGCCGCACCGCACGCCGCCGGGAGGACTGAGCCATGGGAACGTACCTCTACGCCATCACCGCGGCCGGCCACCCCTTGCGGCTGTCCGGCCTCGGCGGGGTCGGCGAGCCCGCGGCCCAGCTGCGCACCGTCCGCACGAAGGACCTGTGTGCGGTGGTCAGCGACGCACCGCCGCAGCTCCGGGCCAAGCGCCGCGATGTGGCGGCCCACCAGGGCGTGCAGGAACGTCTGCTGGCCGACGGTGCCGCCCTGCCGATGCGCTTCGGACTGGTCGGCACCGACGACGAACAGGTGGCC
This sequence comes from Streptomyces sp. NPDC048637, assembly GCF_040650675.1. Classification (NCBI taxonomy): domain Bacteria; kingdom Bacillati; phylum Actinomycetota; class Actinomycetes; order Kitasatosporales; family Streptomycetaceae; genus Streptomyces; species Streptomyces sp. NPDC048637. The sequence continues at coordinate 162,416 of NZ_JBEZHQ010000007.1, read as the reverse complement.
GCCGTCCTGGAGCAGGATCGCGACAGCTACCTCCAGCGGCTCGAAGAGGTCGACGGCTGCCATGAGTACCACCTCAAAGTGGCGCGCGACGAAGACGACCTGCTGCGGGAGATCATGCGGGAGTCCGCCGAGGTACGACGGCTCAACGACCGTACCCGGGAGAACCCCGGCGCGTACGACGACAAGGTGGCGCTCGGCGAGCTGATCTCGCAGGAGATGCAGGTCCGTCAGGAGCGCGCCCGGTCGGACATCGTGGCCCGGCTCGCCGGGGCTGCGGTACGCACTGCGGATGTCGAACCGACGAAGCGCCACTTCCTCAACGCGTCCTTCCTCGTCGAGCGGGAGAAGGCCGCGGCCTTCTCGGAGGCGGTCCATGAGGAGGCCGGGCAGCGCGGTGACACCTACACCTTCAGTCTGCACGGCCCGCTGCCGCCGTACAGCTTCGTCTGACTCATGAGGAGAGACCGGCCATGGGCCTCGTCACCCAGCTCCTGACCCTGCCGATGGCCCCGGTGCGGGGCACGGTCTGGGTCCTGGACCAAGTGCTGCTCACCGCCGAGCGCGAGTACTACGACCCGGCGCCGGTCCGCGAGGAACTGGCCGCGCTGGAACAGCAGTTGCTGGACGGCAGCATCGGGCCCGACGAGTTCGACTCCCGCGAGGACGAGCTCCTGGACCGGCTGGAGTGGCTGGAGGCCCACCAGCAACGACTACGTACCGACTCCTGACCAGGGGAGATGGAGGTGTACGACAGATGATGTGCAACGCCAAGATTGGGGTGGCCCTTGTCGGGGGCTACCTGCTGGGGCGCACAAAGAAAGCGAAGATGGCCATCGGCCTGGGCATGTTTCTGGCCGGCAAGAAGCTGAATCTGGACCCGAAGCAGCTGGGCACGCTGGTGGCCAACTCGCCGGTTCTGGGCCCCCTGAACGACCAGGTGCGCAGGGAACTCGTGGACGCCACGAAGGCGGCGGCCGGCACCGCGCTCACCCAGCGGATGTCCGGCCTCGCCGACTCCCTGCACGAGCGGACCGCGGCCCTCACCGAGGGCCGGGACCTGTCCGGCGATGGCGGGCAGGCTGCGGACGACGAGGCTCCGCGGACGGCGGCGGACGACGAGGATCGGGCGTCCGAGGACGAGGCACGGGGCGACGCCGAGAGCGCCGGGGGCGCCGGGGGCGAGGGCGCTGTGGATGCCGAGGAGGAGGAGCCCGCGCCGCGCCGTAGGGCCTCCGCCGCCTCGTCCGCAAAGGCGCCCCCGAAGGCAGCGACGAAGGCAGCGACAAAGCCGTCCGCGAAACCGGCGAAGAAATCGAGCACCGCCGGCCGGTCCGCCGCCCCGCGACGCCCGGCAGCGAGCGCATCGAGGTCGTCGGGGACCTCGGGGACATCGGGGACATCGGGAAAGGCGGCCGACACCTCGTCCCGCGGGCGCCCGGCCGCCTCCTCGGGGCGGAAGGCCGCCTCGGGGGCCCGTAAGAAGGCGTCCGGTGCGGCGCGCACGGCCGCCGACCGTGGAGGCCGCAATGGCTGAGTCCACGTTCCGCAAGGTGAAGCACGAGGTGACCAGGAGCCCGGCGGCCAACCAGCTCAAGGAGGAGCTGCAGCGCTACCTCCAGGCACGGGCACAGCACGCCGTCACCAGCCTCGGCCACAAGCTGGGCGAAAGCGTCGGCAAGCTCGCCGAGCCCGGCAGCGGCGCCGGGGGTCTGGTGGGCAGCCTGGCGAAGGGCGGTGCGGCTCTCGGTGCGGGCAAGTCGCCGCAGCGGGCGGCGCTGGCCGTCGGCGCCTCCCACCTCAAGGACACCGTGAAGGACAAGGTCAGGGGACTGTTCGGCAAGGGCCGCAAGGGCGGCGGCGGAAAGTCCAGGAGCGTGACCATTGTCGAGGACATCGATGTGGGCGTTCCCGTGCGCGAGGCGTACGACCAGTGGACGCAGTTCCAGGAGTTCAGCACGTTCGCCAAGGGGGTCATCAGTGTCGAGACAGCCGATGACACCACCAGCAACTGGAAGGTGAAGGTCGCCAAGTCCACTCGCAGTTGGCGGGCCAACGTCACCGAGCAGGTGCCCGACGAGCGCATCACCTGGACCACCGAGGGCGCGAAGGGCACGGTCAAGGGTGTGGTGACCTTTCATCGCCTCACCGACAACCTGACGCGGGTGCTGCTGGTGCTGGAGTACTTCCCCAAGGGGCTGTTCGAAAAGACCGGCAACATCTGGCGCGCCCAGGGCCGCCGGGCCCGGCTGGACCTCAAGCTCTACCGCAAATTCATCATGATGCGCGGCGAGGCCACCGACGGCTGGCGGGGCGAGATCCAGGACGGCGAGGTCGTGGTCGAGCACGCCGAGGCCGTCGAGGCGGAGCGGGACGACGATGACGTGGCCGACGAGGACGGGGCCGCAGCGGAGGACAGCGACGAGGAGCTGGGAGAGCCCGTCGACGAGGACGATGAGGACGACGAACTCGGTGAGCCGGCCGATGAGGACGACGACCTCGTGGAGCCCGTCGACGCGGACGACGTCCCTGCGGACGAGCGGGACGCGGACGACGAGGACGCGTACGACGAGGACGAGCCGGCGCCGCCCTCCCGGCGCCGCCGGACCGCCGTCGCCCGCTGACCTCTCCCGACCCTCCCAACCGCACAGACGAGGCTGATCATGTCCGATTCACTGGCCGGCCGTATGGGGCCGTCCTCCGGTCCGTCCCCGTACGGCCGGCAGGAGTCCTCCGCCAACCTGGCCGACATCTTGGAACGCGTCCTCGACAAGGGCGTCGTGATCGCGGGCGACATCCAGATCAATCTGCTCGACATCGAGCTGCTGACCATCAAGCTCCGGCTGCTCGTCGCCTCCGTCGACAAGGCCAAGGAGATGGGCATCGACTGGTGGGAGCACGACCCCTCGCTCTCGTCGCGTGCCCGTCCACCACAGCAGGTGCCCGCCGGGCATCCGCCGGAGACCGGCCGCGATCCGCTGGCCGAGGAGAACCGGCAGCTGCGCGCCGAGCTCGCCGAGCTGCGGGCGGCGATCGGCCCGCCCCAGCGCTCCGAGGGGCGCCGGTCGGACCACGTGGAGGAGCAGGAGGAGCAGTGAACAGCCACTTTCAGGGAGAAGACTTTCAGGGAGTAGAGGAGACTGCCGCAGCCCCGCGGCAGCCGCTCCGTCGGCCTACCGAGCAACCGGAGTCCGGTCCCCTGTGGCGCTCGTACGTCTACGCCATCGGCCGGGCGGGCACCGGTCTCGACACGACGGCTCCCCGGCTCACCGGGCTGCGGGACGGGCGCCTGCGCACGGTCACCGCCGGCCGCCTCACGGCGCTCGTCTCCTCCGTCCCGGCCGATGCCTTCAGCACGGAGGGCATGAAGGCGCAGCTGGAGAACCTGACGGAGCTGGAGGCGATCGCACGTACCCACCACACGGTCGTCGAGGCCGCCCACACCGGCACGACGGTGCTGCCGATGCGGCTCGCCACCGTGTATCTGGACGACGCCCGGGTGCGGTCCATGCTAGAGGAGCGCGGCGCGGAATTCGACGCGCTGGTCTCCCGGCTCGACGGCCATGCCGAACTGGGGGTGAAGGTGTACGCGGACCCGCGCGCCGCGGCCACGGACCCGCCGCCCGCCCCCGAAGGCCCGGCCCCCGCTGCGTCCCCGGTCAGCCCCGGCCGGGCCTACTTGCAGCAGCGCCGGGCCCAACGCCGGACGCAGCGCGACGCCTACCGTGCAGCGGGCGCCCTCGCCGATGACGTACGGGGCCGGGCGGCCACCCTTGCCCGGGACCGGGTCGCCCATCGCCCGCAGCAGGGTGAACTGGCGTCCGGCGCGGAGGAGAACATCGCCAATGAGGCCTATCTGGTGCCCACGGACCGTATCCAGGAATTCCACCGGGCACTGGCAGGTCTGGCCGACGGTGTCCCGGGCGTACGCGTCGAGGTCACCGGGCCATGGGCCCCGTACTCCTTCGCGGCCCCGCCCGCGGGAAGCCGGAGTGCCTGATGCACAGTGACGCCGACGCCCATGAGGCCGCATGCTCCGAGGTCTCGTACCTGGGGGACCACTCCGCGGAAGAGCCTCTCGCGGGGCGGCAGATCGCCCTCATCGATCTCTTGGACCGTCTCCTGAACGGTGGCGCGGTGCTCACCGGAGATGTGGTGCTGTCCATCGCCGATGTGGATCTGGTGCATATCAATCTGCGGGCCGTCATTCGCTCGATCACACCCGACGGTCCGGCGCCGTGGTGAGGCACTGCCGTGGTGAGGCACCGCCGTGGCGGCAGCACACAGGAACGCCGTTGCCCGGAACGGTAGTTGTCAGTTGCATCCGATGGTTGCCGGCTACTTCCGATGGTTGTCGGCTGCTTCCGCCGGCTGTCAGTTGCTTCCGCTCCCCCGACAAGAATCGCCCATGACGAGGGATACCCCCATGACGAATGATGCGGCCGCACCCGTGGAGCCTGCCTTCGCGGAGGTGGCACAGGCCGCGGCCCGGGCCTTCGACCTGCTGCCGACCCGGGCCGATGAGCCGCCGCAGGGGCAGGGCAGCGCTCTCGCCCAGCGGCTGAGGACCGATCCGGAGACGGTGGAACGCGATCTCATCAAGTTGGTGCTGACGATCGTGGAGCTTTTGCGGCAGCTCATGGAGCGGACCGCGCTGCACCGCGTCGACCACGGAGACCTGAGCGAGGAGCAGGAAGAGCGGGTCGGGCTGACGCTGATGATTCTCCAGGACCGGATGGCGGAACTCTGTGAGCGTTACGGGCTCACGATGGAGGATCTCCATCTCGATCTCGGCCCGCTCGGATCTCTGCTGCCGCGCCAGGACGCCGGCTGACCCGGAGTCCTCGACCGGCCGCTTCCGTCATCCGCCGTCCGTCATCCGCCGTCCGTCATCCGTCATCCGCCGCCCGCCGCACGGCCATTGCAACTGATGGGCCGTCACCCTACTCTTCCGGCACACCCCCACCGCACCGGGGCGCTCGTACGGTCTCACCCCTACGATCCGTGCGCGGTGCAACGGGGCGGCGCGCCGCGTGCCGGAAGGACAGCCATGTCCGACGACAGCGCTCGCAGAACCTCCCTCACCCGCCGTACGTTACTGACCGGTGCCGCCGTCGCGGGGCTCGCGGCGGCAGCCGGGCTGCAGCCCGCTCATCGCATCCCCGCGGGCAGCGCCGCGGCCACTCTCACTCCTCCGCCCGGCTTTCCTGCGGGCATTCCGCTCTCCCAACAGGCCTTCCGGAACTGGTCGCTGGAGATCGTCGTCGAGGGGGTCTGGACGGCTTCGGCCCGTACGCCCGACGACGTGGTCGCCCTTGCCAACTGGGCCCATCAGCACGGCTATCGGCTACGGGCCCGGGGCAAGGGCCACACCTGGTCGCCGCTGGTGGTGCCCGCCGGGGCCGACACCAACCGTACGGTCATCGTCGACACCGCCTCCCACCTGACCGCGGTCAGTGTGCGCGGCGGCAATCCGGGGAGCGTCACCGCGCAGGCGGGGGCGACCCTCGACCGGATCCTCGCCCGCCTGGAGGAGTCGGGGCTCGGCCTCGCCACCACCACGGCGCCCGGGGATCTCACCATCGGCGGGGTGCTCGCGATCGGCGGCCACGGCACCGGTGTGCCCACCGCCACCGAACAGCCGGCCGCGGGCTCCGGCTTCGGCACCCTGAGCTCCCTGGTCACCTCGCTCACCGCCGTGGTCTGGAGCGCGGCGGAAGGCCGCTATGTGCTCAAGACCTTTGCCCGCTCCGACCCGGACATCCGGGCCTTCCTCGTCCACCTGGGTCGCGCGTTCGTCACCGAGGTGACGCTGACCGCCGCGGCCAACACCCGGCTGCGGTGCCAGAATTGGTACGACGTGAACGTGGGCACCGTCTTCGGCCCGCCGGGCACGGGCGGCCGCACGATCAGCTCCTACCTGGACCGCACCGGGCGCATCGAAGCGATCTGGTTCCCGTTCACCGATGTGCCATGGCTGAAGGTGTGGAGCGTGGCGCCCACCAAGCCGCTGTTCGCCAAGCAGATCGACACCCCGTACGCCTACACCTTCGCCAACCGGGTCACCGAGGAGATGTCGCGGCTGCTCGGGGAGATCGCCGCGGGCGGGGGCGACAAGACGCCCGCCTTCACCAAGCTGGCCATGTCCATCGTCGGCTCCGGTCTGATCGTCACCGGCACCTGGGACGTCTGGGGCTGGTCGAAGAACAGCCTGCTGTACGTCGAACCCACCACCCTCCGGATCGTCGAAGCGGGATGGGCGGTGCTGACCTCGCGGGCGAATGTGCAGCGTGTGGTGAATGACTTCTACTCCCGTTACCAGAGCGTGCTGACGGCTCATCAGGGCCGCGGCTCCTACCCGGTCAATGGGCCGATCGAGCTGCGCATCACCGGTACGGACCCGCTCGACGGTCCCCTGCTGTCCCCGGCCCGGGCCCGTCCGGACCGTCCCGAGTGGGACACCGTGGTGTGGCTGGACTTCGCCACGTACCCCGGCACGCCCGGCGCGGCCCCGTTCTTCCGTGAGCTGGAGCAGTGGATCTGGCAGACCTACAACGGGTCGTACGCGACCGTGCGTCCCGAATGGTCCAAGGGCTGGGCCTACACGGACAGCGGGCCGTGGCGGGATCCTGCCACGCTGGGCGGCTCCGTGCCGGCGGCGTTCGACGGCTGGCGGACCGCCCGGGACACTCTGAACTCCTATGACCCGGCGCGGGTGTTCTCGAATACCTTCCTCGACACCCTGCTGCCCTGAGCGACCTCTTCCTACGGGGGCGCGCGGTAATTCTGCGCGCCCCCTGCGGATATCACCCGGCACGTGCGTCACACCCGTATCAAGCGCCGGAAACAACCCGCTCCGAGGCCATCACAAAGATGGCGGGAACTCTCCGTCAGCCCCCAGATGCGCTTTCCGGAAACCGATCCCTTGGTGTGTGAAGTTCCTACGACACCGCCGCCCGCCGGACGAACGCCGATCGGCGGTGTCCGCTCTGCCCGCACACCGGCCGACGGGTGTACCGCGCTCACCGGCCGGCGGGCGAATTGTGGAGTCCGGTCATCCTCACCAGGAATGAACGAGGCAGCATCCGGGCACGCTGACGCGGTTTCCGGTCATATCCAGTGAAACTCCATCTGGCGGGAATGTCAGCCGTGACAATTCAGCAGGGCACCGTTCGGGGCTGAAACTATGTGCTGCGGCAGGGGCCCATGGGGGTAACTGTGGCCGCATCGCGGGTTGTTTCCCGGGCGGCTGTTCGGCAACGGGGGCAGACACCAGAAGCAGAAACGAAGGGACGAACGTGATCCGGGTCTTGGTGGTGCACGAAACGCGGCTGTTGCGCTCGGCGCTCACCGCGCTGTTGCGCGACGAGGAGGGTATCGACGCGGTCGCCGCCTGCTGGAGAAGTGCCCCCGGGCGAGCCCGTTCCTTCCGGCCGCAGGTGTGCGTCGTGGACGTCGACTGCGCGGGGTCGGTGGCCTCGGCGGACCCTCCCGGCGGCCCGGGATGCGCCCTGCTGGTCCTGGCAAGCGCCTGCCGGCCCGGCACCCTGCGCCGGGCCATCGCCGCCCGGGCGCGGGGCTTTGTGGACAAGGACGCGCCACCGGCCCGGCTGTTGCACGCGATAAACCTGGTGGCCGCGGGGAAGCGCTATGTCGACCATTCGCTCACCCCGGATTTCCTCGAGGCCGCCGACATGCCGCTGACTCCCCGGGAGTTAAGCGTGCTGTCGCTCGCCGCGGGCGGCGCTTCCGTCTCCGAGATCGCCCGTGAACTGCACCTGAGCAGTGGGACGGTGCGCAATTACATGGCGGCGATCAATCGCAAAACCGGTGCCCGAAACCGGGTGGACGCCATACGGATATCGCAGGGGGCCGGCTGGGTCTGAGGGCTGTCCCGTAGTCCCTTGGGCGTCGCAAGGTCCCGTGGTCAGCCGAGACGGCGGGACTTTGCGGAGATGTACGCAGCGCGCTCCGGTGCTCCCGGCTGCCAGCTTCCTGCCAGATCCCGATAGAGGGCCGAGCGGTCGAGCAGTTCGTCATGGGTGCCGCAGGTGGCCCGGACCCCGTCGAGTACCAGGATGCGGTCGGCCCGGCGGGCCGAGGTGATCCGGTGTGCCACGACGATCAGCGTTCCGGGGCGCTCCGCGAAGGCGCGCTCGGCCCGCATTTCCGCCGCCGGATCGAGGTGGCAGGTCGCCTCGTCGAGCAGGACGAGCGGCGCGGGTGACAGATGCGCCCGGCCCAGTGCGATCAGCTGGCGCTCCCCCTGGGACAGGGCGCCCGGGTCGAGCGGTGCGTCGAATCCGCCCAGCCGGCGCACCAGCGGGTCCAGGCCCACGGCGTCCGCCGATGCCTCCAGGGCGGGCGCGGGGGCGCCGTCAGGGCACAGATAGAGCAGGTTCTCGCGCAGGGTTCCGGAGAAGACGTAGGCCTGTTGCGGGATGAGCACCCGGAGCAGGGACGGATCGGTTCCGGACGGTGCGCGGACCGGCCGGCCGGCCACGCGTATCTCGCCGTGGCCGGGTTCGAGCAGACCGGCGACGAGAGCGGTCAGGGTCGACTTCCCGATGCCGCTCGGCCCCACCACGACGAGGTGCTCGCCCGGTTCGACGGTCAGGTCGAGGTCGTGCAGCACGGGCTGCGCGGCGGGCCCGTAGGCGAAGGTGACCGCCCGCAGTTCGACGCCGGGGCCGCCGGGCGGGACGGGGGCGCGGGGCACGGGATCCGGAGGGGTGGTGGGGGCCGGCGCGGTGGTCGCGCCGGCGTTCTCCGGATCCGGGTCGGGGCCGGTTCCGGGGCTGCTGGTGAGCCGGTCCAGGACCACGAGCAGCCGGGTGCCGGCCGAGCCCAGCGCGTTCATCAGCGTGTGCAGTGCGGGCAGCAGGGACTGGGTCAGATACGTCAGCGCACCCAGCACGACGCCGGGGGTGAGTCCTTGCCGCAGCAGCCAGGGCGCGGTGACCAGCAGCAACAGGATCGGCAGTTGGCCTGCCAGGCCGAGCGCGAGACAGCGGACGGCGGCCCAGCCCGCCAGCTGCCGTGCCGCGCGGGCCTCGTCCTCGATCAGGCCGTACGCCCGCGCCGCGGTCTGCTGCTGCGCGCCGCAGGCCACCACGTCCCGCAGCCCCTCGGCGACGGCGCCGAACTGTGTGGACAGGTCCTCGTCCGCCTGCAGAAAAGCGCGCTGGCGGGCCGCCATCGGCCGGAGGGTGGCCAGGAAGAGCAGCAGCCCGGCCGCGAGCGGGGGCACGACGATCAGCAGCAACTGGGGGGCCAGGGAAAGGAGTCCGAGCACCGCTCCGGCCGCGGTGAACACGAAGGAGCGGGCGACCAGGACCAGTCCGGCGAAACTGTCCCGGGCGATCTCCGTCTGGTTGGTCAGCCGGGAGACCACGGCGCTGTCCGCCGCCCGCGCCGGATGCGCCACCGCCTGTGTCAGCGACCGCGCCACCACCTGACGTACCAGGCTGTCGCGCAGCGGCTCGACGAGGTCGGCCAGTCCGCGGAAGACCCCTCGGCCGGCCATGCCGCCGACGACCACAGCGAGCGCGGTGACGCCCAGCCAGGCCAGCCCGACGCCGGTGTGGCCGGCCAGAAAGCCCTGGTCCAGGGCCTTTGCCAGGCCGTAGCCGCCGAGGAAGGTGTGGGCAGACTCCAGCAGTGACCAGCCGGCCAGCAGCAGCAGTACGCGGGTCCGGCGGCGGAGAAAGCGCCTCGCCCGGGGCAGCAGTCGTGCCGTCGCTGTCGTCATGAGGCGGTCCGGGTGTCCTCGTCGTCGGTGTGGGCGAACACCGCTCGGTAGTCGGGGTCCGCCCAGAGCTGGTCGTGCGGGGCGACGGCGCGGAGCCGGCCGTGCTCCAGCCACGCGACCAGATCGGCGCGGGCGGCGGAGGAGACACGGTGGGCGATCAGCAGTCTGCTGCCGGTCCGTACGTCATGGACCAGGGCCCGGCGGACATGGAGTTCGGTGACGCTGTCCAGGCTGGAGGTGGCGTCGTCGAGGACGAGCAGCCGGCCGGCATGAGCGAACGCCCGTGCCAGGCCGAGGCGTTGGACCTCCCCGCCGGACAGCGGGGCGCGGGCGAGCGGCGCGGCGTAGCCGTCCGGCAGGAGTCGGACGAACGAGTCCGCACCGGCTGCGCGGGAAGCGGCCTCGATCGCGTGGGCGGGGGGTTCATAGGGGCCGAAGCCGATGGCGGCCCCTACTGTGGCGCCGAACAGGGCGGGCCGTTCGAAGGCGTAGCCGATCTCGCGGCGCAGCTGCGCGGGATCGGCCTCGTGGAGGGGGACGCCGTCCAGCAGCACCTGCCCGCTGTCGGGGTCGGTGAGCCGGCCCGCGACGGCGGCGAGCAGCGATTTGCCCGCCCCCGAGTGCCCGACGACCGCCATGGTCGTGCCGCCGGGCACCACCAGGTCGACGGCGCACAGCGCGGGGGCACCCCCGCGGACGAGGGTGACCGCACGCAGTTCGAGCCGGCCGCGGCCGTCGGCGGGCAGTGGCGTGGAGCCATGGGCGGGCGTGGGCAGGGCGAGGAGTTCGCCGGTGCGGTGGGCCGCGGCGCGGCTGCGCACCAGGGCGTTGAGCTGTCCCACCACCCCGCCCAGACCTGCGGTGAGGGCGGCGTACCGGGAAGCCGCCAGCAGCTCGCCGACGGACAGGCTGCCGTACGCCAGCCGGATTCCCCCGACGGCGAGGACGACGGTGGTCAGCAGCGGCACCAGGATGCTGCTGCTGACCACGGCGCGTCCGTAGAGCTGCCACATGTGCCGTCCCTGCGCGCCCAGTTCGGGAAGCGGTGCGAGGACCCGGGCCCGCTCACGGCCGGCCGTTCCCGCCGCGGCGATGGTCCGGGCGCCGCCGAGCGCCTCGACGAGCCGGGTCGCGATGTCCGCCTGGACGCGTTGATAGCGCCGGACGCTGTCGGAGGAGCCGCGGGCGAAGGTGCGCAGCAGCCGGGTCAGCAGCGGCAGTCCGACGAGGAACACGGCGGCCAGCCAGATGTCCGTGAGCGCCAGCGCGATCAGGGCGCCGACCGGGGTGATGAGGGCGGCGAGGCCGTTGGCTGCGGCCGTGGGTGCGGTCCCGGCGTCCGCGGCGTTCCCGGTGAGGCGGGTCACCAGGTCCCCGGGGGTGAAGCGGTCGGCGACCCGGTGCGGGGCGAGGGACAGCAGATGGTCGATACCGCGCCGGCGGAGCCAGGCGGTGCTGCGGGCGGTGGTGACGCCGCCGGTCAGCGCCACCAGCGCGTCGAGGAGCACCTCCGCGGTCAGGAGCACGGCGCAGAGGACGAGGGCGCCGTGGAGGCCCGGGCGTGCGCCGAGCACGAGGTCGAGGGTGTGGCCGAGTACGGCGGGCAGCGCGACGGCGGCACCCGCGGACGCCACGCTGAAGAGGCAGCCGGCGACGGCGCGTACGGGGCTGTGCCGGAAGGCCCCGGTCAGCACGGAGCGGACTCCGGTGTCGCGCCGGGCGGCCGGCGGGGACGGGGGCGAGGAGGGCCCGGGGGTGCGGGGCATACGGGTGGGGACCTCGCCTCCAAGGGACGGATTCGGGCGGCAGCGGCAGGCCCCGGGCGGTGTGGCCACCCGGGGCTCGCCGTGACTTACGCGCTACGGGACCGAGGTCCCGTAGCGGCGGAAAGTCAGTTACAGGTGGTGACGCTCAGGCTGCTGTCGCCGCAGAGCAGCAGGCTCGCGCGGCTGCCGGTGTGGAGCTCCTCCGTGGCCTCGGCCTTGGGGGTTTCCATCGTCTGCAGGTCAAGAAGGGACATGGTGGTTCCTCTCTGATGGGGACGGGGTGTTTCTCGATCGGCCCCGGGACGGGGCCGGCTTCAGGGCCGCCGTGGCGGCGGGAGGAAGGGCAGGTGCACGGGTGTGTCGTGCAGCGCGCTGCCCAGTGCGAGCAGGCACCCGGCGGTGCCGGTGCTCAGGTCCATGGAGAGCCGCATCATCTGCTCCCCGGCGAAGGCCAGATGCCCTTGGTAGGGGACGGCGCCCCAGGCCAGGGAGTCGATCTGGCGGCGGAGGTCGGCGGCTCGGGTGCCGGGGCCGCCGTCCGTGGTGCGGGCGAGGTGGAGCACCATGCCCGCCGCGCCGCGGAACAGACCGGGCTGGGCATAGAACTTGGCCTGGGCCGCCTGCACGATCTCGCTCCGCGCCCGTGCGAACTCATCGTCCGGACGGTGGGCGAGAAAGTCGTCGAGCACCATGCCGATGCCGACGCTGCCGGCACCGAGGTAGGGCATGGTCCGCCAGCCCTCGTTGACCTGGAGGGCGCCCCCGGCGCCGCGGACACAGCGGGCCAGGTCCCGGCGCAGGGCGTCGGCGGCCAGATCGAGCAGCGCGGGGTCGTCGGTGCGCTCGTACAGGCGCAGGAAGAGCAGTGCCGCTCCGCTGTCTCCGTGCAGCAGTCCGGCGCGGGGCGTCGCGCCGCCCTCGGCCGGCGGGGCGGTCCGGAGCTTGTCGGCCACGAGCTGGGCGCAGTGCAGTGCACGCTCTCCGAGCACGCTTTCGCCGGTGGAGCCGGCCAGGGAGTCGAGCGCCAGGCCGAGGCCGGCCAGTCCGCTGTGCAGATCCGGAGCGATGTCCTGCCAGCGCTGGGTGCCGAGGGTGTCGATGAGGTCCAGGGCCCGTTCCCGGTGTCCGAGCCGGTCCAGGACCCAGGCGACGCCGGAGAGGCCGTCGTAGAAGCCGAGCGGGCTGCCGGACGCGGGGGTCTTCATCCTCCCCAGCAGCCACTCCTCCGCCTCCGGACAACGTTCCGCGCCGGTCTCCGCCAGGGCGTACAGCACCCCGGCCGCCCCGTAGGCGAAGCAGGTGCCCCCGCCCGCGGTGGCGAACTGGGCGATGTCGCCGGGGAAGAAGCGGTCCTCCCGGTCGGGTGTGGCCGAGGCGAGCACGGCCCGGACCATGGAGTCGCGGCTGTGCGGCCAGTCGCCGAGGGCTACGGGGAGGTAGTCCGCTCCCCCGGGCCGGCTCGGGTGGCCGGTGGCGCTCGCCGGCCGGTGGCCCCGGAGGATTTCCGCCACCGCTTCGTCGAGGTAGTCGCGGGGCACCGGGAACTGTGCGGCGGCGATCTCCGCCAGATGCGCGGCCTTGCCACGGTCCACCGCGAAGAGGCTGGTGAGCGGGAGGAACAGCGCCAGGCGCAGACAGGCCAGGGCGTAGAGGTCGACATCGAAGCCCCGGCGGTCCGCGGGGGCGACAAAGCCCGGGTTGGCGATCACCTGGCGGCTGGACGCGTCATCGATGGCGGCGGCCTCGAAGTCCAGGAGCACCACGGAGGATTCGTCCTCGGACATCATGATGTTGAAGAGGTGCAGATCGTTGAAGACGACGCCACGGGAGTGGACCGCCTTGACCGCGTCGGCCACCAGACCGTGGACGCGCATGGCCCACTGGGTGTACTCCGCGAGCCGCTGGGGGCTCGGATCGGCCTCGATCAGCGGGTGGCGGTGCGCGAAGAAGCTGTTCAGCGGCCGGCCTTCGATGAACTCCAGCACCAGGAAGGTGTGGTCGCCGAGGGTGAACCAGTCGTGCACCTCGGGGGCGCAGCCGAGACCGGACAGTCGCTCCAGCGCGTCCCGCTCGCGCTCCAGCCGGGTCACGGCGTCGGCTTCATCGGCGGCCAGCCCGGCGTACGGCCGTGCCTCCTTCAGCACCACCCGCTGGTCCGTGCGCAGATCCCGGCCGACGTAGACCCCGCCGCCGTTGGAGAAGTGCAGCGCCCGCTCGATCTTGTAGGGCAGGTCGGTGACGGTGGTGGCGGAGCGGGCGGCCAGATGCGGCTGGAGGAACTCCGGGAGGGTGACCCACTCCGGGACGCGGAACGCGGGCTCTCTGCGGTCGGGGACCAACTGCCCCTGGTCGTTCTCGATCGCGGGGCGGAGTTCGCCCTTGTCGTCGTAGCAGTGCCGCTCGGTGAAGCTGCCGTAGCGCACATACACCGGACCGGCGCCCCAGCGCAGATCGCTGAGGATGTACGGTCCCGGTTCGCCGGCGAGCAGGTCGTTCAGCTCCTCGGCGATGCGGCGGCACTGTTCCTCGTCGGCCGGGTAGAGGGTGAGGAACTTTCCGCTGGCGCCGCGGTCGGCGTACTTGGCGTTGCGGATGTGCAGCAGATAGCGGCTCGGCATGCATTTGAAGGCGACCGAGCGCGGGACGCAGTAGTCCCAGACCTTGGCCAGCACTCGTTCGGCGTTGTCCAGGCAGGCGGAGACATGGATCTTCCAGCCCTGGCTGGGGAGTTCGCGGTCCAGTGGGCGGAACGCCAGCCAGTCGCCGGAGCGGTGGCGCTGCCAGCCCTCCGGCAGCTCCCGGTTGAGCGTCGCGTAGGGAGCGCCACGGCCGTTGCTGGCGGCGGGCAGCCGGTGGGGAGCGTCGTAGAACTGCCGGTCGGCGTCGCAAAAGACGGCGTAACCCTTGTTCATCGCACTCCCTCGGCTGGTGACGGGGATGACGCTGTCATGGCGCGAGGAGGCGAAAACAGTCATGTCTGTCACGAAGGACCCATGAGAAATGCATGTTTGCTGCGAATTTGCCGGGGACGGGAGACGATCGGCCTGGGTCGCCGTCTGTCCCCCTAGGAAGGACGGAGGGTGAGCGTGCCCTCCGGCCCGGCGGCGCAGGGCCGGAAGCCGGAGCTGATCCGGTCGAGGAGCCCTTGCACCCACCGGGTGTCCTGGTGCGAGGCATGCCGCAGCCGCAGGCGCCGGGCCTGCAGGGGGGTGATCCGCACGTCGTGCAGCCTGCCGGTGTCCGGGTCCACCGTGACGAGGAAGAGCAGCCGCAGGTCGTCCCGGTACTCCTCGTAGCCGGTGATGCCCTCGTAGTCGTCGATGAAGTCGCCGCACCCGTGGATCACGAGTTTCCCCCGGTACGCCTCCAGGGCGCGGGGGTGGTGCGAGGAGTGCCCGTGGACGATATCCACACCGCCGTCCAGGAGGGCGCGGGCGAAGGCGGCCTCGCTACGGGTCACGTGGTAGCCCCAGTTGGCGCCCCAGTGGACGGAGGCGACCGCGATGTCTCCCGGCCGCTTCACGTGCCGTACCCGCCCGATGATCTCGCCCGCGGCGGCCGGTGCGGGCCGGGCCACGAAGTCGACCCCGGACCGGCCCCCGGCTGCCGCCCAGTCCCGCGGGATACCGCTGGACGGCATCCCGAAGGAGAAGACCAGGATCCGGCGGCCGCCCGCGACGGGGACCATCGCCGGGCGGCGCGCCGCGTCGGGGTCCGCTCCCGCCCCCGCCGTCCGCAGCCCCGCGCCCGCCAGCGTGCCGAGGGTGTCCGCCAGTCCCTGACGGCCGAAGTCCAGGACGTGGTTGTTGGCCAGTACGCAGACGTCGGGGCGGGCGGCGGCCAGACAGGGCAGGTTCGCCGGGTTCATCCGGTAGTGGATTTCCTTCTCGGGTGCAAATCCGGCGTACTGCGTGATGCTGGTTTCCAGATTGAGCACCCGGGCGGCGGGCGCCGCGTCGTCGAGCACCGCCAGCGCGTCCCCCCATGGCCAGGAGAAGCCGGCCGGGCAGGGAACGGGGCCGTTCCGCGCCGCCGCCAGCTCGACATAGGCGCGGGCGTCCCGGACGTACCCCTCCCGCAGCGCCGGGTCTCCGGGGTGCGGCAGGATCTGGTCGACTCCGCGGCCGAGCATGACGTCACCGCAGAGGAACAGGGTGAGCAAGTCACTGCCCATTCCCCCAGGTTAGGGCCGGCCGGCCGAGGTTTCGCGGCGGGCGGGCCGCCGCGCTCCGCGGCGGCCCTGAGCCGGGGGAGAGCCCACTCCCCCGGCCGCCACCCCGTCCCTTTCCCGTCCGAGCTGCGCCGATGCCGAAGGACGGGGACGCGGCTCAGCAGGCTTCACACCGCGCCGACGCGCTGGTCGGCGGACCGTGCGGGTGTGGAGGAGTCCACCGTGGGGGCGGGGAGCGTCGCAGGCCCGGGGAGCGCCGTGCTGCCGCGCCCTGCGGGCGGGGATGCCGGGCGGGGACCGGCGGCCAGGATGCTGACGGAGTTGGCCACCACGATCGCGGAGACGGCCAGCCACTCGATCCCTTGCAGGTTCTGGTCCAGGACGACCAGGCCGACCAGTGCCGCAAGGACCGGGTTGACACTCATGAAGATCCCGAAGAACCGCGCGGGGACCCGGCGCAGGGCGAGCAGGTCGGCGAGGAACGGTACGGCCGAGGAGAGGATGCCCGCGGTGGCCGCATATCCCAGGGCGCTCGAGCTCGGCGGGTGGTGGGCGAGCACGGTGATCCCGATGGGCAGGTAGAGCAGGGCGGAGACACCCGCGGCTGCGGCCGACCCTTCGGCGCCGGGCAGCCGGGCACCGACGAGGCGGTTGAGCAGGATGTAGGACGCCCAGCACACGGCGGCGACCAGCCCGAGTGCGATGCCCGCGTAGTCGGTGCTCGGCTGCGGGCGGGTCAGCACGACGACCGCCGCCCCGGCGACGAGGGCACACAGCAGGTCCACCAGACGGCGGGAGGCGGCCAGGGCCACGGCCAGCGGGCCGAGGAACTCCAGGGTCACCGCCAGGCCCAGGCCGATGCGGTCGATGGCGGTGTAGAGGGACAGGTTCATCGTGGCGAACACCATCGCCAGGCACAGCACCGGCCACCACTGCCGCCAGGTGAACGAGCGCAGCCGGGGCCGGCCCACCGCCAGGAGGACGAGCCCGGCCACCCACTGCCGCACGGCCACCACCCCGGCCGGTCCGATCGCCGGAAAGGCCAGCGCTCCCGTCGCGGCGCCGGTCTGGTTGGCGAGTCCGCTGCCGCACATCATCGCCACGCCCGCCAGCCGGTCCGAGCGCCCCGCCGGTCCTCCATGGGCGGCCGCCGGCTGCGGCAGGCCTTGCGTGCTTCGTCTCATGCACGGCAGCATCCGTCCGCGGGCGTCCATACATAAAATGCATGCTCGTACTCATCAATGCGCTGTGGTTATGGATGTGGGATGGAACTGCGACATCTGCGCTGCCTGGTGGCGATCATCGATGCCGGCGGCTTCACCGATGCCGCCATCGATCTGGGAATCTCCCAGGCGGCGGTGTCCCGGACGCTCAGTGCGCTCGAAGACTCCCTCGGCGTACGGCTGTTGCACCGCACCAGCCGGAGCGTCATTCCCACCACCGCGGGGGTGCAGGTGCTGGCGCGCGCCCGGAAGGTGCTGGCCGAGGCCGACAACCTCATCCGCGAAGCCACCACCGGCCACACCCGGCTGCGCATCGGCCACGCCTGGTCGGCCATGGGCCGGCACACCGCCGAGTACCAGCGCCGCTGGGCGGCCCGCTATCCCGACATCGAGCTGCATCTGGTCCGCACCAACTCCGCCACCGGTGGCCTGGCGGAGGGGCTGTGCGACCTCGCCGTGGTCCGTACGGCCTTCGACGACGCGCGCTTCGCCAGCGCCGTCGTCGGCCAGGAACGCCGCTACTGCGCGATGGCCGCCGACGACCCCTGGGCCAAGCGCCGTGCCATCCCCCTGGCCGACATCCACGCCCGCACTCTCCTCATCGACCGGCGCACCGGCACCACCACAGCCGACCTGTGGCCCCCCGATGCGCGTCCGGTCGTCGAGTACACCCAGGACATCGACGACTGGCTCACGGTGATCGCCACCGGCCGCAGCGTCGGCATCACACCGGAGAGCACCGTCAACCAGTACCGGCGCGACGGCATCGTCTTCCGGCGTCTCCGGGACGCCGCGCCCGTCGCGGTCCACCTCATCTGGCGACGCCATGACCCGCATCCGGCCACGCATGCCGCCGTCGCGCTGCTCACCGACCTCTACCGGCAGCGGACATGAAGGCCGCACACTCACCCCCGTCCCGGGTGCTTGGCACCGCCCCCATCGAGGAATCGGACAGCACACCATGACGGAACCCTCCGCCGCTCCGAAGACACACCTGGCGGCACTCGGGCCCTTCTGCGCCTTCGAGACACATGCCACGGGGGCCGAACCGGTCGCCCCCTGGCGGAAGTTGAGCGAAGTGGCCCAGGAAGGCAGCGGCGTCCTGCGCGAGCGTGTCGCGTCGGTGCGGGCCTCCCTCGCCGCCAACAGCGGCCGACCGCCCGGAGCCGTCGAGCCGCGGGTGGCCGCGTCCGTGGCCCATCTGGGCCTGGTGGCGCGGGTCATCTCACCGGTCCTCGGCCTGGCCGCTCTGCACGGCCTGCCGTCGCGGCCGCTCACACGGGACGACCTGTGGTGGGGTTCCGCCCTCGGCGGCGCGTTCCGGCTGTCGCTGCCCCGGGAGAAGGTGACCCCGGTCTCCGGCGGTGGCACCCGCCCGGCAGGCGCCATCGCCGCAGACATGCTGGCCGGACCGGTCCGCGATCTGGTGGACGCCTTCGCCCCCTTCTCGGTGTCCCGGCGCATTCTGTGGGGCAACGTGGCCTCGGCCGTGAACGGCGCGGCCACGGGCATCACGGCAGCGGCCCCGAGCCTGGCACAGCCCGCCCGCGCAGCGGCCCTGGCCTTCCTTCAGCAGCCGCCCCTACGGGACACCCACACCCTGGACACCCGCAACGGGCGCTTCACACGACGGAGTTGCTGTCTGATCTACCGGGCCGCACCGGATGCCGCGGGCGCCGTGTGCGGCGATTGTGTGCTGATGCGCGGACGGGGCGCTGGCGAACGGGGCCGGCGCTGAGCGGTCGGCGTCCGCGCCGGGCAGCCGTGCGCCGCCGCCGGGGGATATGCGGCGCCGGCGGGGCAGTCCGCTTCAGCCGACGTGGACGCGGGGGCGGCGGGCGCGATCGGGTTCGGCCCCGCGCAGGACCTCGCGGGTGACGGGGGCGACTTCGCCCTGACCGAAGAGGAAGAAGCGGAGGAACTGGGCGAAGGGGTTGCCCTCGGTCCACTCGAAGTAGATGTGCGGCAGGGCTCCGGTGGCGTCGCGTACGTGCAGCAGCAGGGCGGCGAGCGCGTTGGAAATGGTGGAGCTCTCCAGGACGAGCACGCGGTAGCGCCCGTGCAGGACCTCGCCCCGTACCCGCAGCTCACTCTCGAATTCGGAGGGATCGCTGACGGTGACCTCGACGAAGATGAGGTCGTCCTCGGCGGGGAGGTCGTTGTCGGTGCGGATCTGCTGGACCTTGTCGCGGTACTCGGCCAGATCGCGCTGGTCGGGCTCATTCGCGATGAAGCGGATCTTGCGATGGGCAATGTCGCGGATGAACCGCTCGGCCATCGGGTCGAGCACCACGCTGGTCACGCGCAGCTCGAAGGCGCGGGCGAGGCGGGAGAGGAACGAGACGAGGATGATGCCGGCGATGAAGCAGGCACCGATCTTCACCCCGTCCGGCCGCTCGATGACGTTCGCGATCGTGGTGTAGAGGAACACCACGGAGATCACGGCGAACCCGATCGTCCAGCCGCGCTCGCGGGCCCGCCGGGCGGCGATGGTCACGGCGATCGCGGCGGAGCTGATCAGGACCAGGACACCGGTGGCGTAGGCGCCGCCCTGCGCGTCCACATCAGCGTTGAAGATCCAGGTCACCAGGAAGGCGACCAGGGTGAAGACCAGCACCATCGGACGGACCGCCCGGGCCCAGTGCGGCGCCATGCCGTAGCGCGGCAGGTACTGCGGCATCAGATTCAGCAGGCCGGCCATGGCCGAGGCACCGGCGAACCAGAGGATGGCGATGGTGGAGACGTCGTAGAGGGTGCCGAAGGCGGAGCCCAGGTACTCGTGGGCCAGGTAGGCCAGGGCACGCCCGTTGGCCGCTCCGCCCGGCTTGAACGCGTTCTCCGGGATGAGCAGGGTGGTGAGGAAGCTGGTGACGATGAGGAAAGCACTCATGATCCCGGCGGAGGTGGTGAGCAGCTTCTTCGCCCCCCGGATCCGCCCCCTGGGGCGCTCCTCGGTGTCGCCGGGGTCGCCCTCGATGTGCGGCATCACCGCGACACCGGTCTCGAAGCCGGACAGGCCCAGCGCCAGTTTCGGGAAGACCAGCAACGCCACACCGACCATCGCCGGCGCGTTGCCGTGCTCGGTGGTCAGCGCCTGGGACCAGTCGGCGACGACATGCGGTGCGGTCGCCACATGCCACAGTCCGGCGACGACCACGGCCACGTTCAGCGCGAGGTAGAGGCCGACGAGAACGACCGCCACCCCGATCGCCTCCAGGAAGCCCTTGAGGAACACCGCGCCGAGCAGGGCGATCAGGATCAGCGTGATGACCATCTGCTGGTGCTGCAGCACGCTGCTGACGTGGGGGTTCTCCACCAGGTGGGTGGAGGCGTCGGCCGCCGACAGGGTGATGGTGATGAGGAAGTCGGTGGCGGCGAAGCCCAGCAGGGTCAGGACGAACAGCTTGCCCTTCCAGAAGGACAGCAGCCGCTCCAGCATCGCGATCGAGCCCTGGCCGTGCGGGCTCTCCTTGGCCACCCGCCGGTAGACGGGCAACGCACCGGCGAGCGTCACGATGACCAGGACGATGGTGGCGATCGGCGACAGCAGGCCCGCGGCCAGGGCGGCGATGCCCGGCTGGTAGCCGAGGGTGGAGAAGTAGTCCACACCGGTCAGGCACATCACCCGCCACCAGCGCTGCCCCCGGTGGGCGCTCACCGGCCCGGCGTGCGGCCCTTTCTGATGCCTGGCCATATCGGACAGGCCCTCCAGCATCCAGGCGCGCAATCGATGCCGTACGGCGGCCCCGGACGAAGAACCTGCAGGGACGGAGGCGGCCATCGTGTGCTCCTGTCGTACCGCGAAAGCATCCCGTCATCGACGAGTCAGCCAGGTCAGCGTACGGAGTCCCGGCCCCGCCACCGCGGTGTTCCGCCGGGTGACGCTTTCGTGTCCCCGGGGCGCACAGCGGCAGCCGGGTGAGCAGCCGGTGAACCCGGCACCGCACCGCACCGCGCCGGCTGCCCGGTGAGGTAGTGCACGTACTCGTGCACCAGGCGGAAGCCGGCGACCCAGGCGAGGAGCCGGCTGGGACGGTTGTCGCGGGAGCAGGTCCAGCTGGGGGTGTGGCCGCGGCCGGCGATGTCCTGGCACAGGGCGGTCACACACGCCAGGGCGAGGCGCCGGCGGCGGTGTGCGGGGTCGGTGTGGCAGGCGATGTCCTCGTACGCGGAGCCACGGAAGTACGTACAGGCGACGGCGAGGACCTCGTCCTCCTGGAAGGCCGCCCAGCCGAGTCCGGAGGCGGCGAGACCGGCCGGGCCGCCCCAGCTGGCGTGGAGCCATGCCGCGTCCGGGGCGAGGGCGGCCAGCGCCGGGGCGTCCCCGGGCACCAGCCGGCGCACCGTCACACCGCGGGGCGGGCACGGCGCCGCCACGGGCAGCTGGTGCACGTACAGCATCCGCTCCCAGGGCACGATCCGGTCGAAGGCGCTGCGCAGGGCCGGCAGGAAGCAGGTGGGGGCCTGTACGTAGTGCGCGTCGAAGACGGCGAGGGCATCCGGCGCCAGGGCACTCGGGTCACCGCGGAGCAGCACCTGGCCGGCGCAGGCGACGGCCAGGGCGCGTGGCGCATGGGCGCGGTCGGCCCACCAGCTGCCGGTTCCGGAGGCCGGCACATGTTCGGCCAGCGCTGCCGGCCCCGGCGCCCCGGCTGCGAACCAGCGGGCGAGCGGGGGGAGTTGGTCCGGGGCGAGTTCGATCACTGCGGTTCCTTGCGGTGGTCGCGGGACGGCTCGGCCCGTACGGATCCGGGGCCGCCCGCTCGACGCCTGAGGCATATCGACCGCGAGGACGATACGGGAGGAAAGCCGAAAATCAGGCACACACCTACTCCCCCGCTCACCGTGTCGCCGATTCCACCGTCCGCCGGGCCGCCGATTCCCCGTCCACCCGGCCCGGCCGCCGTGCCGCCGATCCCCCGTCCGCCCGGCCGCCGCACGGCCGTCTCCCGTGCGTTGCGTCGCCGAGCGGCTCCGCTCCGCGACCGTTCCGGCCGAGGTCTGGATTCCGCCGTGCGGTGTGCCAGAGTGGGAGAAGGACGGACCGCGCATCGGTGCGTGCAGGAAGAGTTGCCTGTCATGTCCATTCAGTCGGATCGCCTTCGCGCGGTCACCACACATCCCAGGTCCCCGCCCCGCCGGAGCGAGGAGTACGAGGACCTTTTCGATCAGGCTCCGGTGATCTTTGCTGCGCTGAGCGGCCCGGCCCATCTGCTGGAGGCGGCGAATCCGGCGTTCTTCGAGGCCTTCGGCGCCGACCGCGAACGGATCGATGTGCCGATCGGAGAGCTGATTCCCGAGCTGGCTCCGCAGGGCGTCCTCGACCGGCTCGATGCGGTGTACCGCACCGGCACCGCGTACCGGGCCCGCGCGGGGCGGCTGATGCTCGGTGCGCCAGGGGCGGAGCGGGAGGGCTTCTTCGACTTCACCTACGAGCCCCGCCGGGACGCATTCGGCGAGATCGACGGAGTGGTCGTGATCGCGGTGGAGACCACCGCGTTCCACCACGCCCAGCTCCTCGCGGCCGAGCAGCGCCTCCTGCTGGAGCAGATCGCGAGCGACGCCCCGCTGGGCGACATCCTGACCGGCATGGCACGCGCGATCGAGGAGCTGTCACCGGAACTGATCGTCTCGGTACTGCTCACCGATCCCGACGGCAAGCATCTGCTGCACGGCACCGGCCCGAGCCTGCCCGCCTTCTACAACGACGCCATCGACGGGGTCGCCATCGGTCCGGACGTCGGCTCCTGCGGTACGGCCGCCTATCTGCGCGAGCCGGTGATCGTCACCGATATCACCACCGACGACCGGTGGAAGAACTATCGAGACCTGGCCGCACAGGCCGGGCTCGCGGCGTGCTGGTCCACCCCGATCATGGGGACGGACGACCGGCTGCTGGGCACCTTCGCGATGTATCACCGCACCCCCAAGGCCCCCACGGACAAGGACGTGGCCCTCAGCGGCGCCTTCGCCCGTATTACCGCGCTGGCCATCGAACGCCACCAGGCCATGGAGGCGGAGCGTGCCGCCCAGGAGCGGGAGAAGGCGGTCCGGGACGACCTGGCCTTCGTGTTGGAGGCCAGTACGGCCATCACCCGTGAGCTGCACTATGTCGACTGTCTGCAGTGCCTGGCCCGGCTGACCGTGCCGACCCTGGCGCCGCTGTGCGCGGTCCATGTGCTGGAGGACGGCCGGACCCGTCGGATCGCCGTGGCCGCCGCCACCCGGGCCGACGAGGAGCTCCTCTCCGCCCCCGGAATGCAGGACGAGGTCGACCGGGCGGTGGTCCGGGTCCTGGCCTCCGGCACGACGGAGACGGACCACGCCGATGTCGCACGCGGCGGCCGCCCCGCGCTGCCCGGCGTCACCGGTTATGTGTCCGTGCCGCTGGGCGCCCGCGGCCGCACCTTCGGGGTGCTGACTCTCCTGGCCACCGGCCCGCCCCTGGACGGCCATGCCATCGCCCTTGCCGAGGAGCTGGCGCGCCGGGCCGCGACCAGCGCCGACAACGCCCACCAGTTCACCGACCGCGTGCAGCTGGCCCGCGACCTGCAGGCCGGTCTGCTGCCTCCCGAGCTGCCCAGGATTCCCGGCGCCGATCTGGCGGCGTCCTACCACCCGGCCGGCGAAGGGCTCGACGTCGGCGGCGACTTCTACGACGTCTTCCCGCTCCCCGACAACCGCTGGGCACTCATGATCGGCGATGTGTGCGGGCGCGGCGCACTGGCCGCCACCACCACCGGTATGGTCCGCCACACCGCCCGCGCCGCCGCGCGGCTGCTGCACGACCCGGCGGACGTGGTCGCCGCCATCAACGACGCCCTGACCGACGGCTCCGTCGACGAGGACGTCTTCGTCTCGCTCGTCTACGGCGAACTGCGGCACACCGCATCCCACCTCACGCTGGACCTGATCCGCGCCGGCCATGTCCCCCCGCTCGTCCGCCGCGCCGACGGTACGGTCGAACAACTCGCCCAGTCGGGCCTGCTTCTGGGCGTCGCCCCCGCATTCGACGGCTCCCCGTGCCACCTCGACCTCTACCCGGGCGACAGCCTGGTCCTGGTCACCGACGGCATCACCGAGGCCCGCTCCGCCGCCGGCGACTTCTTCGACGAGCACCGCCTGGCCGAAGCCCTCCTCCCGCTGCGCATCACATCCTCGGGCGCCGCCGGACTCATCGATTCCGTCAATGCCGCGGTGACCGCGTTCGCGGGCCAGTCCACCCCCGACGACCAGGCCGCTCTGGTCCTCACCGCCACCTGACCGCTGCACCACACCCGGTACCGGCCGCGAGGGGCACGGGCGCGGCCCGGTGCGCCCGGGTTCGTCCGATGAGCCCGCCCCTCTGCCCTTCGCCGGGCAACCTGCCTATTTTGGCTTCATGGACAGCGCGCCCCGTGACACCTGTGACGACCCGAACCCGCTGCACCGGCTCTCCCTCGACGCACTGCGACGGCGCACGAGCATGAAGTGGCGCACCTACCCGGAGGATGTGCTGCCGCTGTGGGTGGCGGAGATGGATGTACCGCTGGCCGCACCGGTCGCACGGGCGATCACGGACGCGGTCGCACTCGGCGACACCGGCTACCCGGCGGGGACCGCGTACGCCGGGGCACTGGCGGACTTCGCCCGCACACGATGGGGCTGGGACGGGCTCGCCGTGGAGCGCACCGCGATCGTGCCCGATGTGATGCTGGGCATCGTCGAGATGCTCAAGCTGATCACCGGCCCGGGAGACCCGGTGGTCGTCAACTGCCCGGTCTATCCGCCGTTTTACCAGTTCGTGACGCATATGGACCGGCGCGTGGTGGAGGCACCCCTGGGCGGAGACCTGCGGATCGACTTCGCCGCGCTGGAGGAGGCGTTCCGGCATGCCGTGGCCAGGGGCTGCCGGGCCGCGTACCTGCTGTGCAGCCCGCACAATCCCACCGGCGCCGTGCACAGCACCAAGGAGCTGACCGCCGTGGCGGCGCTGGCGGACAGGTACGGCGTGCGGGTCGTCGCCGATGAGATCCACGCGCCCGTGGTGGCATGTGACGCCACCTTCGTGCCCTATCTGAGCGTGCCCGGGGCGGAGAACGGGCTTGCGCTGATGTCGGCGTCCAAGGCCTGGAATCTGGCCGGTCTCAAGGCCGCGCTCGCCGTCGCCGGGCGCACCGCGGCCGACGATCTGGCCCGCCTCCCGGAGGAGGTCAGCCACGGCCCCAGCCACCTCGGCATCATCGCCCACACCGCCGCCCTGCGGGACGGCCGCGACTGGCTCGACGCGCTGTGCGCCGGTATCGACGACAACCGCCGGCTGCTGGCCGGCCTGCTGGCCGAGCGGCTCCCCCAGGTCCGCTACCACCCCGCCGCCGGGACCTATCTCGCCTGGCTCGACTGCCGCCCGCTGGGCCTCGGCGACGACCCCGCCGCGGCCTTTCTCGCCCGCGGCAGAGTGGCCCTCAGCTCCGGTACGAGCTTCGGCACCGGCGGCGCCGGCCACGTCCGCCTCAACCTGGCGACCTCGCCCGGTCTGCTCACCGAGGCGGTCCGGCGGATGGCCGCAGCGGTGGCCTGACCACCGCACCGGGAAGCACACGGTCCGCTCGCCCCGCGCCTGGTGACCGGTGCGCGCCCACGGCCCGGCGGACACGGAATCCCCTCCCCCGTCGCCACACCTTGCGGCGTCCCATTCATTAGGACATGATCTCGTTCATTGCGGAAACGGGAGACGGCGATGGCTGCACGGCGCGCACAAGTCCCAGTGACAGCGCCGGAATCCGGTCGGTAGTGTCATTCGATCAATCGGATCCGAAGCATGGACCGGAAGGGCCGAGGGCGACGATGAGCGAGTCAGTGGCGCCGGGGGCCGGCCGGACGTCCGGGGGCGCAGGTGCGGGCGAGCGGGCCGCGGGCGCGCTGGACCGGGGGCTGGCGATCCTGACCCATGTGGCGGACCACCGCGGGGTCTCGACTCCGGAGCTCGCCCAGGCGCTGGGGCTGACCCGGAGCACGGCGTACCGTCTCGTCGACCGCCTGGAGGAGCAGGGCTGGCTGACCCACGCCCCGGCCGCGGGCCAATGGCAGTTGGGGCCGACGGCGGTCCGGCTCGCGTCCGCGGCGGTGGCCTCGACCCATCTGCGCGATACCGCGGCGCCCGCGCTGCGCAAACTCGCCGAGCTCACCCAGGAAACCGTCAGCCTCGGCGTGCCCAACGGCCTGACCATGGTGTTCGTCCACCGCGAGCGCGGCACCCGGCCGGCCGTGGTGACCGCCGAGCTGGGCGCCTCCCGCCCGCTGCACTCCAGCTCGCTGGGCCGCGCCTATCTGGCGGCGCTGCCGCAGCAGAAGCTGGAGGACACCCTGATCGGGCTGATCCGCGACCCGGTGTCCCCGGTGTCCGCGGCCACGGTCTCGGACGTGCATGCCGAGATCGAGCGCACCCGGGAGCGTGGCTGGTCCCAGGACCTGCGGGACTTCGACGAGTCGAGCTGCTGCTGCGGCGCCGCCGTCCGCGACCACACCGGGATGCCGGTCGCCTGCATCAGCGTGGCCGGCGTGGCCGAACGTATGGAGCCGCTGGTGCCGGCCTACGGGCCGGTGGTGGCTCAGGTGTGCCGTGAACTCTCCTCGGCCCTGGGCTACTTGCCGCCCGGCCCCTGAGGCACGGCGACGCGCTCACCGCCACCCTCGCGCACGCTGCTCCGCACCGGGTTGGCCAGCCGTCCGATCCCCTCCACCTCCGACTCCAGCAGATCGCCCGGCCGCAGGGCACGCGGCGGCCGCATGAAGTCGCCGCAGCCCGCCGGAGTTCCGGTCAGCACCACATCACCGGGCCGCAGGGTGAAGAACCGGCTGAGATAGGCGATCAGCGCGGGGACCCGGAAGACCATGTCGGCCGTCGAACCGTCCTGCACCGTCTCGCCGTTGACCCGGGTGCGGATCCGCAGCCGCTGCGGGTCCGGGATCTCGTCGGCCGTGACCAGCACCGGCCCGAAGGGGCAGAAGGTGTCCAGGCCCTTGCCCCGCAGCCACTGTCCGTCGCGCTCCTGAAGGTCGCGGGCGGAGATGTCGTTGGCGACGGTGTAGCCGAAGACGTACCGCAGCGCGTCCGCCTCGGACACCTGCCGGGCCTCCCTGCCGATGATGACGGCCAGCTCCGTCTCCCAGTCGACGCGTTGAGTGAGTTCCGGGTCGATGACGACCGCCTCGCCACTGCCGATGACGCTGGAGGAGAGCTTGGGGAAGAGGCAGGGCTCGGCGGGGGGGCTCCCCGCCTCTCTCCTCGATGGCGCCCCGGTAGTTCATTCCGACTCCGTACAGGGCGCCGGGCCGGTACGGCAGGGTCGGCACAAGGGCGGCCCCGGTGGGCAGTTGGCCCCAGGACCAGGGCAGGGAGCCGCCGGCGATGACCTCTGCCAGGGAGACGGAGGGCGGTGCCAGCCGCCAGGGATCCTGAGGGGCGAGCCGGCCGGCGAGCCGATCGCGCCCCTGGTGGACAACGGTGGCCAGATACATGGGGCTCTCCAGGGCGGTACGGCACCCGCCGCGGGTGCGGCGGGGCACTCGGCAGAGGCGGCCCGGACGGCTCCGGGCCGGTGACATGTGAGGTCAATTCCGGCCGCCGCCTCCGTCGGCGGAGACCGGAACCGCCCCGGTCCGGTACTCCTGCTGCGGCCCGTTCACCGGGCGGCACCCGGGCCGGTGAGAGGGAGCGCCGGGCAGAGGCAGCGCCCCGTACGCGCCTACGGCGCCGGGCACGGAGCAAACGGATACACCGAATCCGTATCTCGGCCCCACCCCTGGGTCGTCCGTGACATGATTTACTCCTCAACAACAAGGCCCGTCCCAATGATTGGGACGCGAAACCAGCCAGTGAGACGTAGTGTGCCGACGGTACGGGAGACCACCCGTCGGCCGCAATGACCGGACCACTCGGGAAGGCGGGGAAACCGCGGCGGCCGGACAGCGGCGCGGCGGAGGGCGAACCGGGGGCCGGACCGTTCGGCATCGTCAGCGGCCGGGCCGGTCACCGGCCGCGCTCCGCACCGCCCTTGAGGCCGTTTTGGAGTGCGGGGCGTTTCTCCATACGATCCGGCAATGATCACAAGAAAACGGCTGGCGGCCGGGGTGTGCGGCCTGCTCGCCGCGATGACCGTCGCGCTGCTCCCCACACCTGCCGCCGCCGATGAACCGGAGGCGAAGTCTCCCCCCAAGGTCGAGTTGACGCTCGATGTCAGCGGCTCGATGCGGGCCCGTGACATCGACGGGCAGAGCCGGATGGCCGCGGCGAAGCAGGCGTTCAACGAGGTACTGGACGCCGTGCCGGACGACGTCCAGCTCGGCATACGTACCCTCGGCGCCAACTACCGGGGCGAGGACCGGAAGACCGGCTGCAAGGACACCCGGCAGCTCTACCCGGTCGGGCCGCTCGACCGGACCGAGGCGAAGACCGCGGTGGCCACACTCGCCCCCACCGGCTGGACGCCCATCGGACCCGCCCTGCTGGGCGCGGCCGACGACCTCAAGGGCGGCGACGCGACCCGCAGGATCGTCCTCATCACGGACGGCGAGGACACCTGTGCCCCGCTCGACCCCTGCCAGGTGGCGCGGGACATCGCCGCCAAGGGCATCCATCTCACCGTCGACACCCTCGGGCTGCTGCCGAACGCCAAGACCCGCAACCAGCTGAGCTGCATCGCGGAGGCGACCGGCGGTACCTACACCTCGGTACAGCACACCAAGGAACTCCGGGACCGCGTACACCAGTTGGTGGACCGCGCCGCCCACCCCGTGGTCACCCCGGAGGCGACCGAGGGCGCCCAGCAGTGTGCGGACGCCCCGAAGCTCAAGGCGGGTCTCTACAGCGACCGCGAGAAGTTCGCCGAGCACCGCTGGTACCGGGTGGACGTCCGGCCCGGCCAGGAACTGCGGGCTTCGGTGAGCATCGCCGCCGACCGCGCGGTCAACAAGGACTACGGGGTCCTGCTGCGCGCCTCGACCGTGCACGGCCGGGAGATCGTCCGCGGCGCGGAGGCCGGCGACGGCCGTACGGATGTGATCTCTTCCGGGCTGCGCTATCCCAAGGCGCCGCTCGCGTCCTCGGACGATACGGACAAGCCCGCGACGGAGACCGTCTGCCTGCAGGTCAGCAACTCCTTCTCGGCACCCGCCTCGGTCAAGACCGACCCGGGCCTGCCGGTCGAGCTGACCGTTGACCTGGTGGACGGCCCCAGCGATGCGTCCGACGCGGCCTTCTTCGGCCTCGGCCACGGCTGGTGGTTCCTGGGCGCGATGGTGCTCACGGGGCTGGTGGCCGGTCTGCTGTGGGGCTGGATATCCCGTTGGCGTGTCACCGTCTGGAGGACCAACTGATGCGCACCCTACGCACTCTGACAGCCGCCGTGCTGGCCTGCGCCGGACTCCTCGGCCCGGCGGGAGCCGCCGTCGCCGACAGCCCCTCCCCCAGCGCGAGCGCCGGCGCCGATGCGGAGGCAGCAGCTCCGACCGAGGCCGGTACCTCCTTCCGTACCGCGACCGCCCTCAAGCCGGACCAGCGCGCCACGGCCAGCGCCTCCACCGGTGACTACCTCTACTGGGTGCTGCCCGTGGACGCGGGACAGCGCGCCACCGTGAAGGCCAAGGTGACGCTCCCGCAGGCCGCCGCCCGGCACGGCTCCGCCACCTGGCAGCTCGATGTCTACGACGGGCTGCGCCGCCGCCAGGCGTGTACGTACGGCGCGCAGACCAGGACGGCGGCGCGGGACGCCGGGTCCGTCGAACTGTCCTGCACCCTGCGCACGGTCCGCGCCTGGGCGGAACCGTGGGCCAACGACCCGCTGCCGGGCAGCTACTACCTCCGGCTGACGGTCACCGATCTGCGGAAGGACGACCTCGGCCTGCCGGTACACGCCGAGGTCAACGCCACTACGGCCGACACGGGCGGTGCCCACGCGGTGGACGGCAGTCTCTCCGCGCCCCTGGTGCCCGGTGCCGCCACCGCGCCACCGCAGGCCGAGGAGAGCAGCGCTCCCGGGACCTCCGCGGCCCTCGGTGAGCCGGACGACGGCTGGTCCTCGGGCTGGTGGTCCGACCGCTGGATCTGGACCGCGGTGGGCGGTCTGCTCGCGGCCCTCGCCGGAATCGCCGGCTACCGCTTCACCCGGGGCTCCGGCCGCCCGTCACAGGTGCCACCGGGCGCCTGACCGACCGGGGCGGCCAGGGCACCGGGCCGTGGCCGCCCCACACCAGGTTTTCCCGGCAGACTGGACACGGTCCTGCGTTCGGTTCGGTCAGGCAGCCCTCCGCCTAAGCTTTGCGGGCGAGCAGTTGAACCTCCTGGAACTGCCGTCGATCGGTGGGCTGAGGCTCGCGAACCATCCGGGCCACCTCGGCCAGCCCGGACTTGCGCAGCATCGCGGCGAGGTGATCAGGCCACCACCGATAGGCCGGCGCGACGGCGTGATCGAAGACCTGCGTCGGGTGAGACGGATCATCACTGGCCGAGAAGCCGACCAGAAGGTGGCCGCCAGGTGCCAGCACACGGTGGAACTCCGCCAGGATCGCGGGGAGTTCTTGCGGCGGAGTGTGAATGATGGACCACCGTGAGAGTACGCCGCCCAGCACGCCGTCAGCGATGTTCAACCCGGCCATCGAACCCACGTCGAACCGCAGGCCCGGATAGGCCTCTCGAGCCAACTCGACCATCGTAGGAGAGGCATCAACGCCAAACGCCGCCAGCCCCAACTCGTCCAGATGCGCGGTGATATGGCCAGGCCCACACCCCAGGTCCGCGACCTCACCGTCCCCACTCGCACCTACGGCCTCGGCGAAGGCACCCAAGATCGCGCGGTCCAGGGGACTGTCACGCAGCGTGTCGCGGAACAGCTGCGCATAGGTGGGGGCAGCCGCGTCGTAAGCCTCGCGGGTGGCACTGAGGGCATCGTGTTCGACCATGCTCGCGACAGTAGTTCCTGGCGCTGAGGCGAGCCGAGAGAAGCACGATCTTCCCTCCCTCCTGCCCCCGGGCTATCGCTTGGGGGTGTCTCCCTCCAGGACGTGTTCCTGGTCCCGATCAAGGTGTGGGCCGCCCGCGCGGAGCGTGGCCGCGACCGCAGAGGCCAGGCGTGCGGAGGCGGACCGCGTCGGCGATGCCCATGAAGTGGGCAGCCTCCGTCCTGCGTTGCGCCACCTTTGCCCAGAACGGAGCGGCGGTGTTCACTTCCGCCCCGCTGAAATTCATCCCCCCAGTGAGGGGCATCACACACCTCAGGGGGGTATCGGCAGGGCATGGACAGACCCGAGAACCCGGAGATGGCGCGGCAGCAGCCCCCGCCGACGTTGCCACCCAACGCGTCCAGTAGCGACAGGCCCTGGCACAACCGGGTCGTTCCGCCACCCCCGCCGTCGTTACCCCCGCACCTGGCGGGCGGCGTCGACCTGCGGACCAGCAAACGGCTCTTGTGGGTCGGCGGCGCCGCCTACCCGCTGCAGAACATCACGCGGGTGTACACCTTCCTGCTCACCCCACGGCGCGGTGAGGCGACCGTGCTCTTCCTCAAGCGCGTCGGGATCGTCCTGTCGGTGGCTTTCGCCCTGATGATCCTCAGCGAAATCACCGGCTTCGCCAGCGATGAGGAGACCTCGCAAACGATCACCCAACTCATCTGGATCGGCGCCGCTGTGTCGCTGGTCTACTGTGTCGGGGATTGGGGGGCGGTCCTGACCGCCTCCTCCCACTGGGTGCTGGCCGTCGAGACGTCCGGCGCGTCGACGGCCCTGGTGACCAGCCAAAACACCCAGCATCTCCAGGAGCTCGTCGGCCAGGTCGTGCACTGGATCGAGAACCCCGAGATCGAGTTCCAGGTGAAGGCCGAGACGCTCCTGATCAATCCCAGGAACTACCACTTCGGCGACAACGTCAACATGTACGGCGGATCGGGCAACGTGGGGATGGCGAAATCATGAGCGGCGACAACTACTACCTCGGTGACAGCGTCACAGTGCACGGCGGCACGAACATCACCGGCATGGTGAAAAACGCGGCGCCGGCCGCCATAGACCCTGAACTGCGGTCCGCGATCGCGGCGTTGACGACGCAGCTGCGACACCTGCGCGCGGAGGTGTCGCCTCTGGGCGCGCAGACGATCGACGCATCCCTGCCGGTCCTCGCCCCCGACGCCGTGGTCCAGCCGCAGGTCCGCACCCGCGCCCTGATGGCCATCGCCGGCGTCGCCGCGACCGCCGGGACCCTGGGTGCGCCGATCGTGGAAGCGGTGAACGGGATCCTCCAGCTCCTGGGCGCGCAGTAGCGGACGCGACGACGAGCGAGGCCCCCCAGGGGCGTCATGCGCGGCAGGTCCGCCTCCAGCACCGTGGCCCGGGGCAGGTGATCCGAAACAGCCGCCGCGTGCCCGGGGTTGGTGACGGATCTTGTGAGCCATCGCCGCATTTCAGAGGCACACCCGCGCTGTTCTGCCAGCGGTGAACACCGGCCCGACCAGGCTCGACGATCACTACAGTCCCGTCTCATGACGAAGATTACGACGCGTACGGTCGAGTACCCGGCCGACGGTTTGACGATGATCGGGCACCTCGCGCTCCCGGCCGGTGTCGACCGCCGGCCCGCGGTGCTGCTCGGACCAGAGGGGACGGGGCTCAGCGACGTCGAGCGCCGCCGGGCCGATGCTCTCGCCGAGCTGGGATACGTGGCGCTGGCCTTTGACCTCCACGGCGGGCGCTATCTGGGCGACCCCGAGGAGATGCTGGCCCGTTGCATGCCGCTGCTCGCCGACCCCGACCGGATGCGGGGTATCGGCCACGCGGCACTCGACGTGTTGCGCGCCGAACCGCGGACCGACCCCGACCGGATCGCCGGCGTCGGCTACGGCACCGGGGGCGCCATCGTGCTGGAACTCGGGCGCGACGGCGTCAACTTGCACGCGATCGGGACCGTCAACGCACTGACCACGGGCCGACCGGGCGAGGCGGCACACATTCGCTGCCCGGTGTGGGCCGGGGTCGGGTCGGAAGACCCGATCATGCCGCCCGCCCAACGGGACGCATTCACCGCAGAGATGCAGGCCGCGGGCGTCGACTGGCGCCTCGTGGTTTACGGGGGAGCCCTTCACGCCTTCCACCACCCGCCGGTCGACCACACCGTGCGTCCCGGCGTCGGCTACCACCCACAGCACGCGGAACGAGCCTGGCGCGACGTCGTCAACCTGCTCGCCGAGCGCCTGCCCGTCACGGAGTGATGGGGTCGGCAACCGCCGTTCCGGGCCGGGTGTGCCCCGCGCACCGGATATCACCCAACCCGGGCGCCGGCAGCGGCCCGTGAGGTGCCGTCCCCGATCAGCAGTTGCAGCAGGTGAGGCACTCACAGCAGCCGAGGCACTCGCAACCGCAGCCGTTGCAGTCATGGCAGCACCCCTCGCGCTTCTTGCGCGACCACGGTCCCTCGTACTCCTCGGCACAGCAGAGCCGGCAGGTGCAGCACAGCCCGATGGCGACCGCACAGCCGGCGAAGAAGCCGCGGGGCTTCTTCGGCTGTTGCGGGAACTGCGGCATCCCACCGCCCCCACCACCCGAGCCGCCGCCCTCGCCGCCGCCCGGACCGCCGGGGGGCATCTGGCCGCCGTGGTAGGGATTCTGCGGGCCGTTCAGATGCTGCCCGCCCTGGGCGTACGGGCCGCCGGCCGGCGCCTGGCCGTACTGCGGCGCCTGGCCGTACTGCGGGGGCTGACCGTACGCAGCCGGCTGACCATGTCCGTTCCCGTACGGGCTGCCGCCCTGGCCGTCGTACGGGCCCGGGGCTCCGTGCCCCTGGTGGGAGCAGGTGGCGGTGCCGAAGGCGCGGTCCACGGACCGGCGCAGTTCGTGCACCAACAGCACATGCACCAGGGCGGAGTCGGTGAATTCCACATCGCGCAGGGCGAGGCGGATGCCGTGGAGGGCGTCGTCGCACAGCCGGCGGGCCTGCGCGGCGGTGGCGCCCGTGGCGGTGAGCGGGTTCCAGGCGCCCTCGGCGGCGTCGGCCGTGCGGTCCTCCACGGCGTCGAGGAGGTGGGCCAGCCGTCCGAAGAACCGGCCGGCCTCGGCCAGTGGCGCGGCGTTGCCCGGCCGGCCCGCCAGCACCGCGGTGTGGGCGAAGGCCGCGGCGGTCGCCGTCTCGGTCGGTTCGGTGATGACCGTCAGCGGCGTGCCGGGACCGGCCAGTTCCTCGATGCCCACCTGCCGGTCGACCGCATCGACCAGCACCGCGGTGTCGAAGCCGAGGGTGGCGCCGGTGCGCGCCCCGGCCCGGTCCCATCCCGCGGCGACCTTGCGCGCGGCGGAGGCCACCGGCCGGCGGCGCAGCACTCCGTTCCGGTCGGCGACATGGTCACGTATCTTCGCCGAGGCGAGCACGAGGGACACCGATGCCGCCAGCCGCGCGCCCTCCCCCTTCGCCACCGAAGCGGTCCGCATCCCTCGCAGCGGGCAAGGGCCGGCGGTACGGCGGCGGGCCTGCGGAGGGCCGGACTGAGCATCCGTCAGCACTGAGACGATCAGCCCGTCGTAGTTCGTGACGACCCGGGCGAACTGCCCGTGGTCGCCGCGCAGCGCGAGACAGAGGCCGCACAGATGGGCCATCCACTCGGCCTTGAGCCCTTGGGACAGACGATGGGTGCAGGGCCTGACGATTCCGAACATGTGGAAACCCCCGTGAGAGTCGGCATGGGCCGGCCTGGGCAGCGCGCGGCCGGCAGCGTCCGAAAAAGCGTATCGAGTGTGCCGTTGACCTGGACACATGCCCCTCTGCGGAGCTACGGAGCGGGTGACGTCCGTCATCGGACCGGGGCGGCCCGGCATCTGCGGGGAGGGCGGTCGCTCCACCCCTGCCAGGGGGTAGCGGGGGCGGAGCGACCGCGCGGCCCGGGTTCACAGGCAAAACCGGGGCCGAGCCGGGAATCGGGGAAAATCCCTCGGCTCACCCTGAGATACGCATCGCGTGTCAGGATCGTTCAATCGACTTCCGGAAGCGTCGCGGCGCCGGGCTCACGGCCCCCTGCCGGCGTCATCGCTCCACCGGTCCGGCTTCTGGCTCCGCCCCCGGATGGTGGCGCATCCGTGCAGCGAGGACGGCGACATCGTCCTCGGCGTGCAGCCCGTCGAGGCGGTGCAGGATCTCGTCGAGCGTCTGCTCCACGCCGGCCCCGGCGGAGAGCCGCATGCTCGCCAGCCGGGACAGGGAGGCGTCGATGTCCTCGCCACGCCGCTCGATGAGCCCGTCGGTGAACATCAGCAGGGTTTCCGCGGGAGTGACGGCGCGGGTGACGAGTTCGTAGCCGCCCACCCCGGTGCCCAGGGGCGGGCCGACGGGGACGTCGACCAGGCCGGCGGTGCCCTCGGGGCCGATGACCGCCGGGGGGAGATGGCCCGCACTGGCGAACGCGGCGAGACCACGCGCCGGATCGACCCTGGCCAGCAGGCAGGTCGCCGGCCGGCGGGACTCCTCCTCGGCCACGGCGGCGTCGAGTTGCCGCAGTACGCGATGGGGCGGCAGATCGGTCGAGGCGACATAGCGGAGGTGGGAGCGGTAGGCGTTCATGTCGACCGCCGCGTCGAGCCCGTATCCCATGACGTCCCCCATGACGAGCAGGGTGCGCCCGTAGTGGAGCCGCACCGTCTCGAACCAGTCGCCGCCGACCAGGGCGCTGGTGCCGGACGGCAGATAGCGGGTGGCCAGCTCCAGGTTGGGGTGCGGCCGGCCCGGCTCCGCGAGGAGCGTCCGCTGCAGGTCCATCGCCGTGCCCTCCACCGCGGCATACCGGCGGGCGTGGGCGAGCCGGGTGGCGGTAAGGCGTGCCAGGTAATGCACGGTGGCGGTCTCGTGCTCGGTGAATCTGCCACCCGCGCGCAGGGCGAGCAGCACTCCGTAGCGACGGCCGTACGCCAGGAGCGGCGCCGATACGGCGTCGGCGGAGCGGCCGCCCGGCAGGACCGCCGCCACGGTGACCGGGCGCTCCTCGTCCAGTGCCCGCATCGAGGGTGACGCGCCCTCGGGCCGTTCCGGCCCCTCGTCCGGGAACTGCGCCTCCAGCACTTTGACCAGGCCTGCCGTCGCGACGCGGGTGAGCGCCGCCGGGGGCGGGGTCCGCGCCCCGGTGCCCGGCTCGGTGAGCAGGTCCACCGCCGCGGCGTCACACAGGTGGCGGCACAGGTACCGGGCGAGCTCGGCGCAGGTGGTCTGCTCGTCCAGGGTCGTGCCGATCCCCTCGGCGGCCTCTTCCACCGTGTGCAGACGGGCCAGTACACGGGCGTGATCGGCGTCCCGGTCCGCCTCCGCGCCATCCCGGTTCGACAAGGCCACCTCCAGGGCACTGCGGCCCGCCGCGCGCGGGGCGCTCCTCATGCACCCATACCATCAGCAAGCCGGCAGCACGGCCCGCCGCGACGACCGCGCCGGTCCTCCGTGCGGCCGAGAGCCACGCCCCCCGAAACCCCTCGGTGGCCGTCAGCTGAGGACGCCCGTGCCCAGCAGGCCGAAGAGCAGCGCGCCGACGAGGATCCGATAGAGGACAAAGGAGTTGAAGGAGTGCTTGGCCACGAACTTCAGCAGCCAGGCGATCGAGGCGTAGGCGACACCGAAGGAGACGACGGTGCCGATGGCCAGCGGTGCGACGGCCGCGCCGGTGCCGAGGGCGTCCTTCAGCTCGTAGATCCCGGCGCCGGTGAGGGCCGGGATGCCGAGGAAGAAGGACAGCCGGGTGGCCGCGACTCGCTCCAGGTCGAGCAGGAGGGCGGTGGACATGGTCGCGCCGGAGCGGGAGAAACCGGGGAAGAGGAGGGCGAGGATCTGTGAGCAGCCGACCCACATGGCGTCCTTGAGCGAGGTGTCGTCCTCACCGCGCTTGTGGCGGCCCCTCTGGTCCGCCGCCCACATCACACCACTGCCGATGATCAGTGAGCCGGCCACCACCCAGAGCGAGGCGAGCGGGCCTTCGATCAGCGGCTTGGCGGCGAGTCCGACGACGACGATCGGGAGGGTGGCGTAGATCACCCACCAGGCGAACTTGTAGTCGTGGTGGTAGCGCTCCTCGCGGTCACGCAGTCCGCGGAACCACGCGCCCATGATGCGCACGATGTCCTTGAAGAAGTAGACGAGCGCCGCGGCGATCGCTCCGACCTGGATGACCGCGGAGAAGGCGACGACGGTCTTGTCGTCGACGGGGATACCCATCAGACCTTCGGCGATCTTGAGGTGGCCGGTGGAGGAGACCGGAAGGAATTCCGTCACCCCCTCGATGGCTCCGAGGACGACGGACTGGCCGATGCTGATCGCGCTCATGGGATCCAATTCTGGGGAGGGGAGGGACGCCGGGCGCCCCCGTGCGGTGCGCCGCGCCGACGGGCGGGCCGGGGGGAGATGAGCCACGAAGGCGGCGTCGGGTGGCGGACGGCCACCGGAATTCGATACGGATGAACCCAGCTCGTGGCCAACGGTGAACAGGGCGCGGACTGCTCGGCATTGAGCAATGTCGTCAGCCTCTCCCGTACTGGTCCAGGGGTGCGTCTCGCGCATCCGGACCTCTACTACCGTGCCATCGGCGGTCTACAACACTGTAGACGACCTAGGGGAGGAACCGATCCATGGCTGAGGCACAGCCACGCCGCCGGGCTGCGGACGCACCGGAGCCGGGGGCCATCACGGCCCGGTGGACCGCCCCCTCCCCACACCCCCACCCGGCGCACGGCCCGCCGCGCCGCGCACCCCGTCCGTCCCGCACCAGCTCACCCGAGGAGCCCGCATGCCGCTCACCGCGCTCACCACGGCCGTCGTCCCTGCCACCACACCAAGAAGGTCACGGCGGCCGACGGGTCGCTGGGAGGCCATATCGTGACGGCCGCCCCCCGTTCTCTGACCCGGCCCGCCACCGCCGGGCGGCCCGGCGGCCCCGTGCCCACAGCCGCCGGCGCCCCGGCGCCGCCCGCGGCCCGTGACGCGTTCTTCGACAACGCCAAATACCTGGCCATCGTGCTGGTCGCCCTGGGCCACGCCTGGGAGCCGCTGTACCACTCCAGCCGGAGCGCGGCCGCGCTCTATATGTTCGTCTACGCCTTCCACATGCCCGCGTTCACCGTCATCTCCGGCTACTTCTCCCGGAGTTTCGATATGCGCCGCGACCGGCTGCAGCGGCTGATCACCGGGGTCGGGGTCCCGTTCGTCCTCTTCCAGGCGGCCTTCGCGCTGTTCCGGTACGTGGGCGGGGACATTCCGAGTCTGTCGGTCAACATGGTGAATCCGTGGTTCCTCACCTGGTTCCTGGCCGCC
Source organism: Streptomyces sp. NPDC048637 (assembly GCF_040650675.1). Taxonomy (NCBI): domain Bacteria; kingdom Bacillati; phylum Actinomycetota; class Actinomycetes; order Kitasatosporales; family Streptomycetaceae; genus Streptomyces; species Streptomyces sp. NPDC048637. The sequence goes on along the minus strand of NZ_JBEZHQ010000007.1, from coordinate 124,210 downwards.
CTGTTCATCTGGCGGCTCACCGCCCCGCTGTGGCGGATCGTGCGGTGGCCGGTGCCGGTGGCCCTCCTGATCGCCATCTCGGCATCCATGTCGGACATCGGCAGCGACCTGGACCTGCAGCGGGTCCTGCAGTTCCTGCCGTTCTTCGTCCTCGGGCTGTACCTGAAGCCCGAGCACTTCCGCCTGGTGCGCTCCCGGCAGGTGCGCCTCGCCGCGGTACCCGTCCTCGCGGCGGCGCTGCTCTTCGCGTACTGGGCGGTGCCGCGGATGAACGACGCGTGGTTCTACCACACCGACAGCGCCCAGAACCTGGGCGTTCCGTGGTGGTACGGGGTGCTGATGCAGCCGGCCATGTTCGGCTGCTCGCTGGTGCTGACGGCCTGCTTCCTGGCCTGGGTGCCGGGCCGCCGGATGTGGTGCACCGCGCTGGGCGCCGGCACGCTCTACGGCTATCTGCTGCACGGCTTCCTCGCCAAGGGCTCCCGCTGGTGGGGCTGGTACGACGCCGGCTGGGTCCACACCCCGTGGGGCGCCATCGCCGTCACCGTCATCGGCGGAGCGGTCGTGACGCTGCTGTGCACACCACCGGTGCAGCGCATCTTCCGCTTCGCCATGGAGCCGAAGATGAGGTGGGCGTTCCGAGAGGAATCCCGGACCGGTGCGGCGGCGGACCCTGCCGGGAAACAGCAGGCGGACCCTGCCGGGAAACAGGCGCCCCCTCCCGGCAAACAGGCGGACTCTGCCGGGAAGCAAAAGCAACCACCCACGCCGCCCTAGACGGCAGGTGCGGCCACTGCGTGCCCCATGGCCCCGATTGCCCCGGCGGATAGCATCAGTACTGTTGGCGTGGCTCATACCTGTGGTGATGGCTCGCTCGTGGGCCGGTCGAGTGCTTGACATGACGTGATCGGAAGTCCCTGCGAGATGGCCAGCAGCCCTGTGAGCCCCGGCCACCCGAACCCTGCAGAGGCGCCGATCATGGATCCAGCCGCCGCGGCATCACCACCCCGTACGGGCATCAGCCTGCGCCAGTTGCTGATGTCGCTGGGCGAGCCCCTGGTGGAGCTGCAGGCCGCGCCCGACGGGCTGGACGTCGAGATCCGCAGCGTCGCGCTGCTCGACCCCGAGGACCCGCCGATGGCCCACCCGGGCGAGCTGATCCTCGCCATAGGCGCACGGGGTCGCGCGGCGTTCCCCGCGCTGCGGGCCGGCGGACGCGACGGAGCAGCTGCCGTCGCGGTCAAGCTGGACGCCCCCGGGCAGGCCGCGGCGCTCAGTGCGACCGCCGTCGAGGCGGGGATCGCGCTGCTGTCGGTACGGAGTGAAGCGCGCTGGGAGCAGGTGGACGCGCTGGCCCGCGCGGCGCTGGAGAGTGCGCCGCAGGGGCGCCCCGGTGAGGCGGCCGAGGAGGGCGATCTGTTCGCGCTCGCCCAGACCACGGCCATCCTCACCGGCGGGATCGTCAGCATCGAGGACACCGCCAACCGCGTGCTGGCCTACTCCCGCTCCGCCGACGACGACGAGGTCGATGACCTGCGGCGGCGGTCCATCCTGGGCTGGCACGGCCCGGAAGCGTATCTGTCGCGGCTGCGCGAGTGGGGCGTGTTCCAGTGGCTGCGCACCTCCGACGACGTGATCAACATCGATGCCCACCCCGAGCTGGGGATCCGCCGGCGGCTCGCGGTGGCCATCCGGTCCGGGGACCGGCAGCTGGGCGTCATCTGGGTGCAGGAGGGTTCCTCGCCACTGACCGAGCGCGCGGACCAGGCGCTGCTGGGCGCGGCCCGGGTCGCCGCACTGCATCTGGTACGCCGCCGCCGGGAGCTCTCCGCCGATCTGACGCTGACCCGTACGCTCGCGGCCGGACTGCTGGAAGGCAGCACCGGACCCCAGCCGCTGGCGAGCCACCTGGCCCTGGACGCGGCCCGGCCGGCCGCCGTCCTGGGCTTCTCGTACGGGGCAGCCGAGAGCACCCCACCGGAGCTGGCCCGCGGCGAGGTCAGCAATCTGATCTCGGTGCACACCGCCGCCCGGCACCGCAGCTCCGTGGTCACCCAGGTCGATGCGCGGATCTATGTGCTGCTGCCGCAGCTGCCGCGCAGCATCGACACCGGCACGCTGCGCGGCTGGGGGCAGGAGATCACCGACGCCGCCGGCCGCCACCTGGGCCTGTCGTTGCGCGGTTCCGTCGGCTGCATCGTGCCGGGGCTCGGGGAGATTCCCGAATCGCGCCGGGAGGCGGACCGGATCCTCGACGCCATGCTGAGCGTCGGCGTCGCCACCACGGTCGCCGCGCTGCCGGACATCCAGGCGGAGGTGCTGGTCAGCGAGGTGCTGGCGCTGCTGTCCGCGCACCCCGAGATGCGCGACCCCCGGCTGACCGCCCTGGTCACCCATGACACCCGCAACCAGGGGCAGTTGGCCGAAAGCGTGCTCGCCTATCTGAACGCCTTCGGCGACGTACGGGCCGCCGCCACCGAGCTGCATGTACACCCCAACACGCTGCGCTACCGGATCCGCCGGGCCGAGGACCTGACCGGTCTCGACCTCAGCCGCCCGGATCAGCGGCTGCTGGCCATGCTCCAGCTGCGGCTGCCGTCCGCCGGCTGAACCACGGCGCGGCGATGCCGGTGGTGCCGCGGCCCGGCAGATTGGCACCGCGGCGGGCGTCCATCTCTCCGCAGAGCTGTGGGTACCTGCGCCCGGACCCCCACGGACCGCCGATGGTCCACAATTCTCCTAAACTGGGCGATATTGCTCCATTGAGCTGACGGGCTGGCGATGATGAGTGCGGAGAATGCCCTGCCGGGTGGCTCGGACCGCGCATGCGATATCGCGAAGGCGGCCACGGCCGAACTGGACGGACAGGGGCGGGTCATTGCCTGGACCCGGGCGGCGGAGCGGCTGCTCGGCTATCCGGCCAGGGAGATCCTGCACCGCCCCGCGGCGCAGCTGCTGGCGATACCCGGCGACGAGGTACGGGTGGCCTCCGTGGCGCGGTGGTGCCGTTCGGTGAACGGCTGGGGCGGCTCGGTCGCGGCGCGCCATCGGGACGGCCGGGAGGTACAGCTGGCGGTGCAGGTCACGCCCGTTCTCGACGGCGCCGGCCACGAGCGGTGGTCCGTCCTCGCCATGGAGGAGTGGCGGGTGCCGGGCGGCGGGGTGAACCAGCTGATGCTCGAACCGTTTCTGGCGCATGTGCCGGTCGGCATGGCCGTGCTCGACACCGATCTGCGGTACGTCTGGGTGAACGACGTACTGGAGCGCCTGATCCCCCTGGAACGGCGGCTCGGGAAGCAGGTGAACGAGATACTGCCCAGGCTGGAGGCCGAGGCGTTCGAGGAACGGATGCAGCGGGTCCTGAGGACCGGGTCGCCGGTGATGGACTATGAATTCCGCAGCCCCACCTATGCGGACCCCCACCAGGAGCGGGCCTACTCGGCGTCCTTCTTCGGGCTGGCGGACCCCCAGGGCCGGCGTATCGGCCTCTGGTACATGGTCATCGATGTCACCGAACGCTGGCGGGCCCAGGAACGTCTGGCCCTCCTGAACGACGCCAGCGTCCGCATCGGGAGCACGCTCGATGTCACCCGGACCGCACAGGAACTGGCGGACGTCGCCGTGCCGGCGCTCGCCGACTTCGTCGCCGTCGATCTGCTGGATTCGGTACTCAGGGGCGAGGAGCCGGTTCCCGGGCCGGTCGACAGCACCCCCACCCTGCGGCGCTGCGGTCAGCAGTCGGTCCACGAGGGCTGTCCGGAGGCCGGCCTGGCCGTGGGGGAAGCCGTCCAGCGGTCCCCCTCGTCACCGATCGCCCGCTGTCTGCTCAAGGGCGAGTCCCTGGTGGAGCCGGTCCTGGACGTCGCCACCAGCGCCTGGGTCACCGAGGACCCGGTGCGGGCGGCCGTCATCCGGGAATTCGGATTCCGTTCGGTGATGGTGGCACCGGTGCAGGCCCGCGGGATCACCCTGGGCGCGGCGACCTTCTTCCGGTCCCGGAGTCTGGGGCCCTTCGTGGCGGACGACGTACGGCTGGCCGAGGAGCTGGTCGCGCGGGCCGCGGTGTGTGTCGACAACGCGCGCCGCTTCACCCGCGAGCGCACCGCGGCCCGGGTGATGCAGCAGAACCTGCTGCCGCATGAGCTGACCGGCGGGTCGGCGCTGGAGGTGGCGTCGTGGTACTTCCCCGCGGACGCGCCGAGCGGGGTGGGCGGCGACTGGTTCGATGTGATTCCGCTGTCCGGGGCGCGGGTCGCCCTGGTCGTCGGGGATGTGGTCGGACACGGCATCAACGCCGCGGCCACCATGGGGCGGCTGCGTACCGCCGTCCGCACCCTGGCGAACCTGGATCTGCCGCCCGATGAACTGCTGGCCCGCCTGGACGACCTGGTCATCGGCCTGGTCAAGACACACCGCGGCGACCCGGCGGCGGACGCCGGGAACCCGAGCGTGGCCTCGACATTCATGGGCGCCACCTGTCTGTACGCCGTCTACGACCCGGTCAGCAGGCGGTGCAGCATCGCGCGGGCCGGCCATCTGCCGCCGCTAATCGTCGGCCCCGACGGCGCCGTGGACATTCCGGACCTGCCCGCCGGACCGCCGCTCGGCCTCGGGGCGCTGCCCTTCGAAGCCGTCGAGCTGGAGCCGGCCGAGGGCAGCCTGATCGCGCTCTACACCAACGGGCTGATCGAGACCCGCGACCGGGACATCGAGGTCGGGCTGTCCCGGCTGAGCGATGCCCTCGCGGTGCCCGGGGAGACGCTGAAGGACATCGGCGGGAATGTGGTCAAGGCCCTGCTGACCGGCCCGCCGTCCGACGACGCCGCGCTGCTCCTCGCCCGGACCCACGCCCTGGACGCACACCAGGTCGCCTCCTGGGAGCTGACCTGTGACCCGGCCGTCGTCGGCACCGCCCGTGGTCTCGTCAGCCGGCAGCTGGCGGAGTGGGACATGGACGATCTGCTGTTCACCACGGAGCTGATCGTCAGCGAACTGGTCACCAACGCCATCCGTCACGCTACCGCGCCGATCACCCTGCGTCTGATCCGGCAGGACGCCCTGATCTGCGAGGTCTCCGACGCCAGCAGCACCTCGCCGCGCCTGCGTCATGCCCGGACCACCGACGAGGGCGGACGCGGACTGTTCATCGTCGCGCAGCTCACCCGGCGATGGGGCACCCGCTACACCCCGACCGGCAAGATCATCTGGACCGAGCAGAGCCTGCCGTCGGAGGCGGGCGCCGACGACGAGGCGGACTGAGCCGGGATCGCCGGAGGGGCGGGCGGGACGCCTCCGGGCGGTCGTCTGGCGGGCATCCCGGAGCGCCTCCCATACGGGGCGCCTCCGGTGGCACCACCGAGGGCGGCACGTCCCGGGGGCGCCGCCCTCACCCCGCCCCGAGCGCGCTCCGGGCGGTGTCGTACTCGCCGCCGCCGGGCACATGGCCGCAGTCGTCCCCCGCCGGGACCGGCCATCCGACAAGACCGCGTCCGGGCAGCTCGACATGGTCACGGTCGGCACCCGCGACCACCCGGCGCGGTGCCGCGCCGGCCCGCTCGGCGGTCAGATGGGCGGTCACGAAGGCCGCGCTCGTCCTGTTGATGTCGCGGGTCAGTCCGAGGGGAAGCAGCGAGCGGGTCTCGGCGATCGCCTCGTCCTCACCGGCCCGCAGCACCACCCGGACCTCCGGTGCCACACCGTGTGCCGCGACCGCGACGGCGATGTTGTCCAGCTCATGGGAGCCGACGGCGGCGAGCGCGCGGGCCCGCCCCAGGCCGAGCCGCGCCAGCACCTCACGGTCCTCGCCGTGCGCCAGCACCACGGGTATCCCCATCGACCGCGCGAGGCGCAGGTTCGGGGCGGTGGGCTCACGCTCGACCCCGACGACCGGGACCCCCAGCTGCCGCAGGGTCTGGCACAGCCGCAGGCCGACCTGCCCGAGCCCCACCACGATGACGTGACCGGCACGGGGGAGCACCCGCGGCCCCAGCACGCCGACCAGCCGCGGGCCGAACAGCCGGTCGACGATGCCCGCGGTCAGCAGCGCGGTGAATCCCACCGTCACCAGCATCGCCACCCCGGACACCACCTCGTACACGGGATGGCCGGCGTGCGGCGCGGCCGGCCCCACCCCCGCCACGACCCGGGCGGCCTCCAGGAAGGCGGTGCTGACCGGCTTGTGGAACACGCCGACCAGCCACACCCAGTCCAGGACCAGTACGGCCACGATGCCCAGCAGCCCGATGAGCAGCAGGCGGGCGTCCGCGTCATGGGGCTGCAACTGCCCCCGCAGCCGTCCGAGGAACGCCCGCCGCCGGGCGGTCGCGCTCGCCCGCCACGGGGTCTCCACCAGCCGGTCCTCCTGCGGGCGGACCGCCACCGCGCCGTGCCCGTCGTCCCACACGGCCAGCGCATCGGGGTCGACACACAGCCCGGCCAGCGTCGGCGCCAGGAGGTCGGCGGGCGAGACCGGCACACAGTCGCGCAGCAGCAACCGGAGCTGCTGGGCCACGGTGCGGTCGAAGACGGTGACGACGATCCGGACCGTGTCGCAGACATGGCGTACGGCGAGGGCGTAGCGCAGCGCGGACAGATCGTCGCCCACCAGGACGGCGACGCCGGCCGGCGGTGCGGCGAGCGCCCGGCGAAGGTCCTGGTCGTCCGGTGCGGCAAGATGGTCGACCGGGTGTCCGCCCTCCCCCAGGGAGGCACAGACCCGGCGGGCCAGTGTCGTCGCGCCGATCACCACGATCCCGGCGTCCCGGCCCACCGGCCCCGCCGGATTCACCCCGCTTTCTTCGGCTTCGTCCAGCGGCTCCGCCGGGTGCGCCTCCGGAGATTCACCGCGCCATTCACCTGGCATTCCGTCCGCCGCCCCGCTGCTGTCGCCCACCCCTGGTGGTGTGGGTGAGGGAGCGGACGCCGGAGCGGTTCGGGTCTGTCGGGCGGAGGGAAGGGTGGCCATGGAGTCCCCTTGCTCGTCGGCCGGCGGCAGGGCCTGTCGCCAGGCCCCAGGGCCGAACTCACGCTAGAGCGCGGGCGCTCCGGGGCATCTGTTCCGTCGGCCAAGGCTTCGCCGACGGCGTTGTCCGCCCGCACCAGCCCCCGTCCCGACGCCCGCCGGGAGTGGGCACGGGGAGCCACCGGCGCACCCGGTACGCCTCGCGTGCCCGGGGCGCGCCCCCCCGTTCCGGCAATCCGCATTAGCCGAACGGACAGCCATCCGGGACGAATTTGTCCACTCTCACAAATACGCCGCCGCGCACCGCCACATACGCTTACGCAAATCCCAATCCGGACGTGATGCGGCTCACCTCTCACGAGGAGGACGGGCAGTAGCGCGGAGGCGCAATCGGCGCTCCCCCACCCGCGCACGCATCCGAAGGCCACGGCTCGCTCGCCGCGTCTTCGAACGTCGTCAGGGCCATGATCGCCACCACCAGCACCCGGCCCTTTCGTGCGTCCAGCTACCGAGGCGATCCCAGCAGTCACCACGTGCATGACCCCTCCAACCCTCAATGGATGTCGAAGATGACTACATCTCCCCCCAGCCCCGTGGCCGCTCCACCTGCATCGCCGGGGAACGGACAAGCTCCGCAGTCCGGTCTGCAGTCGGGTCTCAAGAACCGCCATCTGTCCATGATCGCCGTGGGTGGGGTCATCGGCGCCGGCCTCTTCGTCGGATCCGCCTCCGGCATCACCGCGGCCGGCCCCGGCATCCTGCTGTCGTACGCCCTGGTCGGCGCGCTGGTCGTGTTCGTGATGCGGATGCTCGGCGAGATGGCGGCCGCCAACCCGACCTCCGGTTCGTTCTCCGCCTACGCGGACCGGGCGCTCGGGCGCTGGGCCGGTTTCTCGATCGGCTGGCTGTACTGGTTCTTCTGGGTCGTGGTGCTCGCCGTGGAGGCGACCGCCGGTGCCGCGATCCTCACCAGCTGGGTCCCGGCCGTCCCGCAGTGGGCCTGGGCGCTGATCGTGATGGTCGTCCTCACCGCCACCAACCTCGCCTCGGTCGCCTCGTTCGGTGAGTTCGAGTTCTGGTTCGCGGGCATCAAGGTCGTCGCCATCGCGGCCTTCATCGCCATCGGCGGCCTGGCGATCTTCGGTGTGCTGCCCGGCTCCGACCACGCGGCAACCGGCTTCGCCAACCTCACCTCCCACGACGGATTCCTGCCGAACGGGCCCAGCGCGATCCTCACCGGTGTGCTGATGGTCGTCTTCTCCTTCATGGGCAGCGAGATCGTCACCCTCGCCGCCGGTGAGTCCGAGAACCCCCAGCGCGCGGTCACCAAGGCCACCAAGAGCGTCATCTGGCGGGTCGGCATCTTCTACCTGGGCTCGATCCTCGTGGTCGTCTCCCTGCTGCCCTGGAACGACCCGTCGATCGCCAAGAAGGGCTCGTACGTCGCGGCCCTCGACACCATAGGCATCCCGCACGCCGGCCAGATCATGAACGTCATCGTGCTGACCGCGGTGCTCTCCTGCCTCAACTCCGGCCTCTACACCGCCTCCCGGATGGCCTTCTCCCTCGGACAGCGCGGCGACGCCCCGAAGGCCTTCGCCCGGACGAACGCGCGTGGCGTCCCGCAGGCCGCGATCCTGGCCTCGGTCCTCTTCGGCTTCATCGCGGTCGGCTTCAACTACCTGTGGCCGGACACGGTCTTCCAGTTCCTGCTGAACTCCTCGGGCGCGGTCGCGCTCTTCGTCTGGCTGGTCATCTGCTTCTCCCAGCTGCGGATGCGCGGGATCATCCTCCGCGAGAACCCCGACAAGCTGATCGTCCGGATGTGGCTGTTCCCGTATCTGACCTGGGCGACGATCGCGTCGATCTCGTTCGTGCTGGTCTACATGCTCACCGACGACAGTGAGGGCGGCGGCCGGATCCAGGTCCTGCTGTCCGTGCTGCTCGCCGTTCTGGTGGTCGGCGTCTCCCTCGTCCGCGACCGGCTCGGCCGCGGCACCGCCGAGAAGGAGAGCCTCACCTCCAGCTGACCGAACGGTCTGCCATACGGGCAGGGGTATGCCTATGCATACCCCTGCCCGTACTCTCGCCTGGGGCGCCGCCCCCGGCAGCGCCCCTTCTCATCTCCACATACGACCCCACCACCGGAAGGCCCCCCGAATTCATGCCCGTCTTCAGACGCCGCAAAGGCAGCCTTCCCCGCCTGGTCCCCGAGCTCGACGACCGCACGCTGGGACAGGTCCGGCGACGCGTCGAGACGTGCTGGTCCCGCGGTTCGCTGGACACCGCCGTGATGGCCTCGATGGGGGACGTGATCAACGAGGCGGGCCAGGACTGGGACCGCAAGGCCCACCGGCTGGCGGTGCTCGCCCGTGCCGCGGGACGGTCGCTGCCCGGCATCTGGCGGCAGCACAACCCGCAAAACCAGAACGCCTTGCTGCTCCACGCCTGGTCGGATCTGCTCCAGGCCCGGCAGCAGGGCGCCGCCGTCGATCTGAACGACACCCTGGAGACCTGCCGGCTCGCGGCCGATCTGCTCCCCGCCGACCCCACCCCGTGGATCCTGCACCTGGCCACACTCCGCCTGGAGCGGCGCCCCTCCACGGAACTGTCGGCGATCTGGCGCGAGATCAAGGCCCGCGATCCGTGGAACCGCGAGGCGCATCTGCAGGCTCTGGGGTACCTCTCGCCGGACGAGTGCGGCTCCAGCGCCCTGGTCCTGGATCTGCTCGACGGTGTCCGCTCCGCCATGCCGCCCCATGCCCCCGCCGCCGGTCTGGAGCTCACCGCGCTCATCGGCAGCCACCAGCGAGCACTTTCCGGCGGCAGTCTGATGGCTCTCGGCGCCGGGGAGATCTGGCGGCGCCCCGACGCCGCCAAGGCGCTCGACCATGCGGCGCGCTACTGGCCGGGCCCGGGGTTCCTCACCCACGCAGCGGCCCTCGCCGATCTCAACCTGCTGGCCTACGCCCTGCTCAAAGCCGGCCGGACGGCCGAGGCCGGCGCCGTACTGCGCGCCACCGGAGGGGTGGCGACGCCCTGGCCGTGGAGCCTGGACGGCGACGCACTGGAGCGGTACTCACACTTCCACGGCCGCTATGCGACCGATGACCCCGACAGCGGGTCCACGGGGCGTTCGAGCCGACGGCGCTGAAGGCAGCACCGGCCCACAACCCACCACGCCCGTAGCGGGCAGGCGTGCGAAGGGCGGCGCACGCGTGCGAACAGGTAGCCGGAACGGGTGGTTTTGTCGCCCCTTGCGGCGTATCTGGCGTGCCCTGACCTCTTCCAGGGGATCCCCTCCTGGAAGAGGGTTGGGAGATTCGCATGCGCAACACCGTCAGCACCGGCCGCTCCGCGGCATCTGGCGGCTGGCGCGTGCTGGTGTTGCTCGCGTTACTGGCCCTGCTGCACGCCGCGCTCAGCACCGACTCCCCCGAACTACCGATGCCCGATGCCGGCGGCTGCCCTCCCCGCACCGCCCCTCCCGCCGTGTCCGTCCCGGCCGAACGGCCCTGCCTCCCGGCGGGGCCGGTGCTGGCGTCCACCGAGGGCGGCGGACATCATCCGGGCAGCGGCGTCCGGCGCAAGTGCGACGCATCGGCCTGCCATCTCCGCCATCAGGTCCCCACGGGGGCCGGTGGTAAGGCGCTCGGGGACTCCCTCCTGGAGGAGACCATCACCGCGTCGGGGAGCGCCTCGTCCACGGCTGTCGTCACGGCCGCCGCCCCCGCATCACCGCAGCGCGTGGCCATCCTGCGCTGCTGAGCCGGCCCGGCCGTGTGCGCCCCCTCCCCGCATCGGGGCCCCGGGGCGAATGCGGCCTGCCGTCATCAGCTTTCGGGACCACCACCGCAGGAGATTCGGCATGCCCATCGACGTCTTTGCCGCTCTTGGCGCGCTTGTCCGCGCCGAGGCCGCACGCACCCGGACGAAGCCCGCGAAGGCCCCCGCGAAGAACCCCGCGGACCAGGCTCCGGCGCAGCACCCGAGCAACCCGGAACCGCCGCCGGTCGAGCCGCCGGACACCGTCGGCATCCCCTCCCCCTCCCCCGCTCCCTCCCCTGCTTCCGCTCCCGCTCCCGCCGCCCGGAGGCATCCGCTCGCCAGGCTGAGGCAGAAGCTGACCACGCTCTTCGGCTGAGGCGGGCCCCGGTTTCGCTGTCCGGGCGGCGGCGCGCGGCGAACCCCGTCGAGCGGTGACAGGCTCCGGCGGCGCACCGTTTGTCCGCCTCGCTGGTGGGCGCCATCCTGGAGCCATGGCCCCTGTTTCAGGCCCGGACGCACTGTCCGGCTGGGCCGTCCGGCATCCTGGCCCGGTTGCCTCCGGGCCGCTGGTATCGGTCCGTCGCCCCGCTCCTGAGCCGGGCCCCGATGACCTGCTGCTCAGGGTGGAAGCCTGCGGTGTCTGCCGTACGGATCTGCACCTGGCGGAGGGCGACCTGCCCCCGCACCGCCCGTCGGCCGTACCCGGCCATGAGATCGTCGGCCGGGTGACCGCCACCGGCGAGGCGGTGACGCGGTTCCGGACCGGGGACCGGGCCGGCGGGGCATGGCTGCGCGGCACCTGCGGAATCTGCCGTTACTGCCGCGCGGGCCACGAAAACCTCTGCCCGGCCTCCGTGTACACCGGCTGGGACGCCGACGGCGGCTTCGCCGAAGCCGCCCTCGTCCCCGCGGACTACGCCTACCCGCTCCCGGACACCCAGGACGCCACGCTGCTGGCGCCGCTGTTGTGCGCCGGGATCATCGGCTACCGCGCGCTGCGCCGCAGTGCGCTGCCCGCCGGCGGCCGGCTCGGGATCTACGGCTTCGGCGCCTCGGCGCATCTGGCCGCGCAGGTCGCACTGGCCGAAGGGGCCACCGTGCATGTGCTGACCCGGTCCGCGCAGGCCCGTGAACTCGCCCTGGAACTGGGCGCGTCCTCGGCCGGCGGCGCCTACGACCGGCCGCCCGAACCGCTGGACTCGGCAATTCTCTTCGCGCCGGTGGGCGACCTGGTGCCGGTGGCGCTGCAGGCACTGGACCGCTCCGGCACCCTCGCCGTCGCCGGGATCCACCTCACCGACATCCCACCGCTCGTCTACCAACGCCATCTTTTCTACGAGCGGAATCTGTGCAGCGTGACCTCCAACACCCGGGAGGACGGCCGCGAGTTCCTGGCGACCGCGGCGCGGATCGGCATCCAGGTCACCGTCAGCCCCTACCCGTTGAGCCGCGCCCCGGAGGCGCTCGCGGACCTGGCCGCCGACCGGGTTCACGGGGCCGCCGTGCTGACCCCCGGCTGATCCGACGCACGGCGACCGTCTGGCAATGAGCACGTCATGCGGGGTCAACTCCGCTCTACGAGCTGACCCCTTTCGGGTACTCGCACCGCCCGCCATCGTCACGGATAGTAGTCATCGGTAACGCAATGCTGTCAGTTCGCGTGTGAGGACGAGGGGCGCCACATGACCGTCAATCAGATCCAGGCCGCAGCCGAGTGCGGGATCGAAGTGGGCCGGGGCGACGCCCGCTACGAGGCCCTGCGGAGAGGGTTCAACCAGCGCTTCATCGCGACACCTGACTATGTGTCGGTGGTCAGCTCGACAAGTGAGGTCGTCGCCGCGGTCAACAAGTATCTGGCGAGCCACCGTTCCGACGGGGATCTCCACCGGCGGCTCACGGTCCGGTCGGGCGGCCACTGTTACGAGAACTTCGTCTGCGGCGACGATGTGGGCGTGATCGTCGACCTCGGGCAGCTGGACCGGGCCTACCTGGACCAGAAGATGGGCGCGTACTGCGTGGAATCGGGGGCGAACAACTGGCATGTCGCCACCCACCTCTACGGGCCGTTCGGGGTGGCCCTGCCCGGCGGCTCCTGTTACTCCGTGGGCGCCGGCGGCCATGTGGCCGGCGGAGGTTACGGGCTGCTGTCCCGGCAGCACGGGCTGACCGTCGACTACCTCTACGCGGTGGAGGTCGTCGTCGTCCGCGACGGACAGCATGCGGAGGTCGTGATCGCCCGACGCGACTCGCCCGAACCGGAGCTGCGGGACCTGTGGTGGGCCCACACCGGCGGGGGCGGCGGGAACTTCGGCGTGGTCACCCGGTATTGGTTCAAGGGACTGCCCGAGCCCCCGTCCCAGGTCCTGCTGCAGGCCGTGGCCTGGCCGTGGGAGGAACTGGAGGACGACCCCGAACGCCTGAAGTCACTGGTGCGCAATTACGGGCTGTTCTTCGAGTACGAGAACACCACGGAACTCCCGGCATCCCTCCGCTGCGACTACAGCGACATGTTCACCCTGCTGAAGCTGAATCAGCGTGCCAACGGCAAGATCGGTCTGATCGCCCAGCTCGATGCCACCAGGCCGGACAGCGTGGAGCGGCTGAACGCCTTCCTCGAGTGGATCACCCAGGATCTGGGCGTCGAGCCCACACCACTGGACCGGCGGATGGGTGAACACGCGCCCATGGGCGGCCTGGAGGTACCGACCCGGCTGCCGTGGCTCACCGCCACCCAGACGCTCAACGGCTCCGGCGACAATCAGTGCGGCAAGTACAAGTCGGCGTACATGCGGCGTGGTTTCACCGAACCTCAACTCGACGCCATTTACCGCTACTTGTCGTGTGACGACTATCAGAACCCCCAGGCGCTGCTCCAGGTCGACTCGTACGGCGGCGCGATCAACCTTCCCGACAGCAGCGACACCGCGGTCTACCAACGCAGTTCGGTGCTCAAGCTGCAGTACCAGACGTACTGGAGTGTGCAGCGGGACGCCAACGACGACGGTGTCGCCGACCATCACGACGCCGATGCCGACCCCTCGATCGCGGCGCCGCATCTGCGCTGGATCCGCGAGTTCTACCGCGACGTCTACCAGGACACCGGTGGGGTGCCGATCCTGGCGCCGACCGGCACCCCGGCAGGCGGGCAGCCGGACCCGGTGACCGACGGGTGCTATATCAACTACCCCGACGTCGACCTCGACGACCCCGAGTGGAATCGTTCCGGCCAGCGCTCGCACCGCCTGTACTACGGCGAGAACTATGCGCGCCTGCAGGCGGTCAAGGAGCACTGGGACCCGCGCAATGTGTTCCGCCACGCCCAGTCCGTCCAGCCGTACACCAGCTGACCGCGCCGCCGGGGTCGCGGTCGGAGCCGGAGCCGGAGCCGGAGCCGGAGCCGGAGCCGGAGCCGGCGGGGATGATCCGTCCGTTCCGCTGCCGTGAGCACCGCTGATCGGCACCGCAGGTGTCGGCCGCTCCGGCCCGTGCGCTGCCCGAGCAGGTCCGTTCCTACCGCGCCAAGACCCTGCACCGTCCCGCCGACCACCCGGGCAGGCCCGTCCTCGCCTGGGCCGACCCCGACCGGGCACTGCCCGAACTCCACCTTTCCGAACCCACGGAGCCCCTATGAACCCCGAACCCACCGCCGGCTGGCGGCTGTTCCAGGGAGACGGCACCCAGCGCCGGGTCACCCTGCCGCAGGCCCCGCCCTGGCGGAGGTTCGGCGGCTCCCGGTGCGGCGCCCCCGGGCCCCTGCCGTACGAGGACCTGCTCAGGTCGTTCCTGCAGCGCCGTGGACCTGGCGGCCGTTGCGCGAGATCGTCACGGCGTGCCTGTCCGAGGACCCGGGCCGCCGCCCGACCGCGGGTGAGGTCGCCGAGGCCTTCGCCCGTTACGCGCCGATGGTGACGGAACTGCGGACGGGCGGCGCCGATGCCGGCGGCGCGGCCGGCACCGGGAGCGCCGCCCGCTTCTCGTTCCGCCCGGGCCCGCAGATCCCGCTCGACCACGGCTCCGCGGCGCCGGTCGACGCGGCGGACCGGCCACTGCGGGGCGGCGGTCCGGTGGCCCGGCTGGGACGGCGGTGGATGGGGCCGGAGCAGCAGTGGAAGCTGGAAGTGGTCCGGGCCCGCCTGCGGGTCAGCTACCGGGCGACCGTCGTCGGCGTGGACGGCGAGGTCGGCCGGAGCACCGTCACGATCGCCCTGGGGGCGCTGCTGGCCGCCGCGCGCGGTGGGCGGGTGCTGGCGCTCGACGCCGGCCACGCGGTCGGCGAGCTGGCCGGCCGGCTGAACCTCGGCGGCTCCGCCGGCCTGCGCCACGAGCTGCTCCGTACGCTGCCCGCGGTCGACAGCTACGAGGCGCTGCTGGGTCACACCCTGGACGGCCCGTCAGGGCTGCGTGCGCTCACGCACGGCCTGGGCCGCACCACGCCGGTTCCGGTGTACGAGGAGGAGTACCGCCGGCTGATGGAGCTGCTGAGCCGGCACTTCTCCGTCGTCCTCGCGGACTGGGCCCCTCTGCGGACGGAGAGCGTCACCGACCCCGTCCTGTCGATGACGCACCGTCTGGTCGTCGTGTCCCGGATGACCGAGCGCGGCATCGGGCAGACACAGGCACTGCTGACCCGTCTCGCGCAGCGCGGCCACCCGGCGCTGGCGGAGCGCGCCGTGCTGGCGGTCACCGGCCTTCCCGGACCGGACCGGCCGGTCCGGCGTGACGATTTCGCCGAGCACTTCCGCAGCCATCCGGGCGGGATGGTCTTCATCCCCTTCGATTACCACCTCGACAGCCGGCGCGACATCGATCTCGCCCGGCTGCGGTCCCGTACGCAGGACGCGTCCTCGACCTCGCCGCGCTGCTGGCGGAGGACTTCCCCGGTCACACACCGTGACCCCGGCGCCGACTCGCTCCCGGCTCACTGTGTGCCGCACCATGGAGAGAAGACGGTAATTCACGACATATCCGATGAGGCGGTGGCGGGGTGGACGCCCTGGCCCCCGAGGGCGGATACGGCGACCGTGGCTTATGACGACGGCTTCCGGCGTACGGAGGCGGTGCAGGCAGTGACCGCACGAGTCCTTGGGTCTACCGGGGCTGAGCTGACCGCCGTCTACGTGCCGGCCGAAGGGGACGGCGTTCTTCAGCTGGCCGAGATGCTCGGAGGCTCCGGCGTCCCCTACGGATTGCCGACGAGCTACCTGCTGTCCGGCAACTCTCCGGTCGCCGCGGCCTTCCGTAGTGGCGTCCCCCTGTGGCTGAGCCCGGCGGAGCTCGCGGAGTACGACCTGACCGGTTCCCCGGACTGCCCCGGCACGGATCCCTGGGACGGTGCCGGGAAGCCCCCGGCCGATGTCTCACTGGGCGTGCTGCCGCTGGGCGCGAGCGGCCGGCGGCTCGGGTGCCTGGTGGTCATGGACAAGGCCACCGACGCCTTCGACGCGGACCGTCGCCACCTTCTGGAGCTGCACGCCGACCAGGTCGCCGCGGGGCTGGAGGCCGTCGCCGCCCGGGTCATGGCGCGGACCGAGCGGCGGTCGCTGCTGGGCCCGGGGCTGGACACCCTCCGGGGCGGCGCCTTCACGCTGGTGCTGCGCACCGGACGGATGGACGCGGACGCGCAGGTGCTGGAGCTGTTCGGCATCGCTCCGGAGGAGTTCGACCGGCGGGTGGAGACGCTGCTGGCGCGGACCGTACCGGACGACGTGCCGGCGCTGATGTCGATCGTGGAGCCGGGCGGGCTGCCCGCGGCCGGCCAGCAGCTGTCGATCCGGATCCGCCGGCCCAACGGGGAGCTGCGCTGGCTGAGCCTGCGCAGCCGGGTGCTCGTCGACGCCGCCGGCACCCCGGAGCGGATGCTGGGGGTGGTCGCCGACGCCTCGTATCTGCGTCCCAGTGCCGACGAGGTCTCCATCGTGCAGCGGCTGTCCGCCTCGCTGGCCGGCGCCACGACGATCCGGGACGTCAGCCGGGTGGTGGTCTCCGCGCTGCGGGCGCCGCTGGGGGCCGAGCGGCTGGCGGTGGCCGAGCTGGAGGCCGACCGGTTCGTGGTGTCCGTCCTCGACCCCCCGGAGCCCGGTGCCTGGCCCGCTGCGTGGCGGTCCGAATGGCGGTCCGAGTGGCCTGACGCGGCCTGCCATTCGCTGCCCACGCTGGAGAGCGTGCTGCGCGCCGGGCATGTCGCCATGTGGCCGCCGGGAGCGGCCCTCGAACCCGACCTCGCGGGCATCGGGCCCGGTGGGCTCGCCGTGCTGCCGCTGCCGGCCGACGGCCGGATCGTCGGGGTGTGCCTGATCGGATGGGACGAGGAGCACCACTTCGGGCCGGAGGAGCGGTCCTTGCTGACCGCGACCGCGGGACTGGTGGGGCAGGCCCTGGTCCGCGCCCATGCGCTGGACGCCGGGCACGAGCTCGCCACGATGCTCCAGCGCAGTCTGCTGCCCCGCAAGCTGCCGTCGCTGCCCGGAGGGGTGGCCGTCGCCCGCTATCTGCCCGCCACGATGGGGCTCGAAGTGGGCGGCGACTGGTACGACGTCATTCCGCTCTCCGACGGCCACGTCGCGCTCGTCATCGGCGATGTGGAGGGGCACAGCGCCGGCGCCGCCACGATCATGGGGCAGATGCGCACGGCCATCAGGGCCTACGCGGTGGAGGGCCACCCGCCCGATGTGGTGATCGCCCATGCCAACCGGCTGCTCCTCGGCATGGAGACCGATCTGTTCGCCACCTGCTGCTATGTGGACCTGGACATGGAGGAGGGCATCGCCTGGTTCGTCCGGGCCGGGCATCTGCCGCCGCTGCTGCGGCTGCCCGACGGCACCACCGAGGAACTGCCGGTCGAGGGCGGTCCTCCGCTGGGCGTGGCCGCGGACGGTGAGTTCCCGCTGACCGAAGTGGGACTGGCCCCCGGCACCGTGCTCGCCCTGCTCACGGACGGCCTGGCGGAGTCGGCCACGCTCCCCCTGGAGGACGGCATCCGCCGGGTCCGGGCGGCGCTCGCCGCGGCCGATCCGGCCGATGCCGGTCAGCTCGCCGATGAACTGCTCGGGGGCGCGAAGCGGCGCGACGACGATGTGGCGCTGCTGGTGCTGCGCTACGACGGGATGCGGGTCCGCCCGACCCGGGTGCGCTGGACCGTGTGGCGGCTGCCGGACGCCGTCATGCACGCCCGCCGCTTCACCGGGCGCACCCTGCGTTCCTGGGGGGTCACGGAGGAGCTGGACGTGGCCCTGCTGGTGGTGTCCGAGCTGGTCACCAACGCCATCGCCCATACCCAGGGGGAGGTGCGGCTGGATCTGACGCTGGCTGCGGACCGGCTGCGGGTCGCGGTGAACGATGCTTCGCCGCGCGCACCCGTCAAGCCGACGAGCGTGGACTGGGAGTCGACCGGTGGCCGTGGTCTGCTGCTCGTCGAAGCGATGTCGGCCTCCTGGGGCTCGGTGCCGCTGAGCGGCGGCAAGCAGGTGTGGAGCGAGATCACCCTGGAGCCGGGCGAGCGGCTCGGCGCGGCGGAGGTGCCGGCCGCCACGGACGGCCGGCACAACGGTGAGGGGGTGCGCTGAGGTGCGTGCTCGTCTGCGTGGCGCCGCTGCCGTCCTGGCCGGGTTGTGCCTGGTGGCCGGCCCGGCCGCCTGCGGAGAGGCCGGCGGAGCACGGGAGTCGAACGGGTCCGCCTCCGACGGCGCCCCGAAGATCGGTGTGCTGCTCCCGGACAACACCTCGCGTCTCTACCACTTCGACAAGCCCCTGATCGAGAAGAAGATCCGGCAGCTGTGCCCCGAGTGCACGGTGGAGACCGTCAGTGCGCAGCACGATGTGGCCACCCAGCAGCAGCAGATGGACGCGATGATCACCAAGCGGGTGCAGGTGCTGATCCTGGACGCCGTCGATTCCAAGTCGCTCCGCTCGTCGGTCGAGAGCGCGCGGCGGGCCGGGATCCCGATCGTCGCCTACGACCGCCTCGTCGAGGGACCGGTCTCCGCCTATGTCTCCTTCAACGGCGCGACGGTCGGCAGGCTGCAGGGCGAGGCGCTGCTCAAGGCGCTCGGCCCCAAGGCGCGTGACGCCCAGATCGTCATGATGAACGGCGCTTCGACGGACCCCAACTCCGCCTGGTTCAAACAGGGCGCGCTCGCCGTGCTCAAGGGCAGGGTGAAGATCGGGAAGGCCTACGAGACCGGCGACTGGCGACCGGAGAACGCCAATCGCAATATGTCCGCCGCCCTCTCGGCCCTCGGCGCGGAGAACATCGACGGCGTCTACTCCGCCAATGACGGACTCGCCGCCGGGGTCATCTCCGCCCTGCAGGCCGCCAAGGTCGCTCCGCTGCCGCCCATCACCGGTCAGGACGCCGAACTCGCCGCCATCCAACGCCTCGTCAAGGGCGATCAGATCATGACCGTCTATAAGCCCTTCGCGCCCGAGGCCGGCACCGCCGCCGCCATGGCCGTCGCGCTGGGGCGCGGCGAGAAGCTCAAGGGCATCACGACGCACACGGTCAACAGCCCCACCCACCGAGGCATCCCGGCCGTGCTGCTCACCCCGGTCTCCGTGAACGTGCACAACATCAAGAACACCGTCGTCAAGGACGGTATGTACACGATCGATCAGATCTGCACCCCCAAGTTCGAGTCCGCCTGCGAGAAGGCGGGGCTCATCAGGTAAGGCAGGTATCCATGGAGTCCGGCGCAACCCTCCGGCGCCCGAGGCGCGCACCGCCGCTGCTGGCGCTGCGCGGCGTCTTCAAGCGGTACGGCGCCGTCCAGGCCCTGGCCGATGTCGAACTGGAGATACGTGCCGGTCAGGTCGTCGCTCTCGTGGGTGACAACGGCGCCGGCAAGTCCACGCTGATCAGGGTGATCGCCGGGGTCGACCCCGCCGATGAGGGCGTGATCGAGTGGGAGGGGCGGCCCGTCCACATCACCCGCCCCCACGATGCCCAGGACCTGGGAATCGCCACCGTCTACCAGGACCTCGCGCTGTGCGACAACCTCGACGTGGTCGGCAATCTCTTCCTCGGCCGCGAGATGCACCGGGCGGGCGTCCTCGACGAGGTGGAGATGGAGCGCCTCACCCTGGACCTGCTGGACATGCTGGCCATCCGGATGCCCGACGTCCGCCTCCCGGTCGCCTCGCTCTCCGGCGGCCAGCGCCAGACCGTCGCGATCTCCCGCTCGCTCCTCGGCGAACCCCGGCTCGTGCTCCTCGACGAGCCCACCGCGTCCCTGGGCATCGAACAGACCGCCCAGGTCCTCGACCTCGTCGACCAGCTGCGGGAACGCGGTCACGGGGTGCTTCTCATCAGCCACAACATGGGGGACATCAAGGCGGTCGCGGACTGGATCGCCGTACTGCGGCTCGGCCGGAACAACGGCTTCTTCGATGTGACGACCACGTCCCACGAGCAGATCATCTCCTCGATCACCGGAGCCACGGACAACGCCGTGACCCGCCGCAAGGCGCCGGAGTGGGATGTGGAGCCATGAGCCGGACCTGGGCGCTCAGGAAGAACAAGGCAGCCGGCGGATCGGTGACCGCTGCCGACCGGCGCCGGCTCGCCCCCGAGTTCGGCGCGCAGAACCCCCTGGAGATGCTCAAGCGCAGGTTCCACAGCGGCGAGCTCGGCTCGGTCCCGGTCGCCCTCGGCCTGATCGTGGTGTGGATCATCTTCGAGAGCCTCAACGAGAACTTCCTCTCGCCGCGCAACCTGTCCAACCTGAGCGTGGACATCGTCGGGATCGGCATGATCTCGGTGGGCATCGTCTTCGTGCTGCTGCTGGGCGAGATCGATCTCTCGGTCGGCTCGGTGAGCGGCCTGGCCGCGGCCGTCTTCGCGGTGCTGAACGTGAACCACGGCATGCCGGAGGGGCTCGCGCTGCTGATCGCGGTGCTCGGCGGCACGGCGATCGGCGCCTTTCAGGGGTTCTTCCTGGCCAAGGTCGGGGTCCCGGCGTTCGTGGTCACCCTTGCGGGTCTGCTGGGCTGGAACGGCCTGATGCTGTACATCCTGGGCGCCAACGGCACGATCAACATCGACGACAAGGGCCTGCTCGCGATGCTGACCGGCTACTACTTCCACAATGTGGCCGCCGCCTACGGCCTGGCGGCGCTGGGCACCGCCGGGTACTTCCTCGCTTCGTACCATGACGCGCGGCGGCGCCGGGCCGCCGGGGTGCCTGCCCGGCCGCTGAGCGAGATCCTCCTGCGCACGGGTGTGCTGGCGGCGATCGCCATGGCCTCGGCGTTCGTCCTCAACCAGTTCCTGGGGCTCCCCCTGGCCCTGTTGATCTTCCTGGTGATGCTGGTCGGTCTCGACTTTGTGCTGCGCCGCACGCGCTACGGACGCATGATCTTCGCGCTCGGCGGCAGCGTCGAGGCATC
This sequence comes from Streptomyces sp. NPDC048637, assembly GCF_040650675.1. Taxonomy (NCBI): domain Bacteria; kingdom Bacillati; phylum Actinomycetota; class Actinomycetes; order Kitasatosporales; family Streptomycetaceae; genus Streptomyces; species Streptomyces sp. NPDC048637. Next base: position 103,101 of record NZ_JBEZHQ010000007.1, on the reverse strand, counting down.
CCGCCGCACCGGCCTCAATGTGGACCTGGTCCGCATCTCGGTCTTCATGATGTCCGGAACGATGGCGGCGATCGGCGGTCTGTTCCTGGCCTCGCGCGTCACCTCGGCCAGTCAGACCTCGGGGGCCGGCCTGCTGCTGATGGACGTCATCGCCGCGGCGGTCATCGGCGGCACCAGTCTGTTCGGCGGACGGGGCCGGACCTGGTCGGCCCTGCTCGGTGTCCTGGTGATCCAGTCGATCGCCTCCGGGGTGGCCCTCATGGGCATCCAGACGGCCGTGCAGTTCATGATCACGGGCGGAGTGCTGCTCATCGCCGTGGTCATCGACTCGCTGTCGCGGCGGGCACAGCGGGCGCACGGGCGGGTCTGACGCACCGCCGCGACGGCGGGCGTTTGGGCTGCGGTACCGCACGGACCTTCTGGCGCGCCTTCTTCTTCGACGGGCACCCGCTGGCCGCAAGCGTGTGGGGCCTGCTGATCGGACCGCTGGTGGCGATCGCGTCGTTCGTCTGCTCCGTCGGCAATGTGCCGCTGGCGGTGGTCCTGTGGAAGGGCGGCATCAGCTTCGGCGGGGTGGTCGCCTTCCTCTTCTCCGACCTGCTGATCCTGCACATCTACCGGAAGTACTACGGCACCAGGATGGCCCTGTTCGTGCTGGTCACCTTCTACGCGGCCATCGTCGTGGCGGGCTACGCCGTCGAACTCGGCTTCGGCGGCCTGGGGCTGATTCCCCCTCAGGCCCCCGCGACGATCCCCATGTCAGGCGTCTCCTGGAACTACACCACCTGGCTCAACATCGCCTTCCTCCTCCTGGCCGCCGCACTGGTCCACCGGTTCCTGAGCACCGGGGGCCGGACCATGCTCCGCATGAGGGGCGGCGCCCCGCCAGGCGGCCCTGAGCCCTCCACCGCGCGGAACGGCGCCGGGCGCGGGCCGGGCTGACTGACCGGTGCCGGGCGGGATGGGGCCGAGTGGCTCATGCCGGAGCGGACGAGGTCGAGCACCCTTGAGGTGTGGGCGCGCACGCGCCGAACGCGCCAGGAACGGAGTGCGGCCATGAACAATGTCATCACCGCCGGTGTGGACGGTACGCCCGAGTCCTTGTCCGCGGTCCTGTGGGCGGCCGAGGAAGCGCAACTGCGGCGTGCCCGCCTGCGGCTGCTGCATGCCTGGGTGCTGCTCGCGCCGGAGCCGACACCCCGTCCCGCTGCCGGACAGGACCAGAACTACTGGCCCCACCAGATGATGGAGGAGGCCGTGACGGCGGTCCGGACACGCTTCCCGGACCTTCCGGTGGACGAGGTCCTGGTGCCCAAGGAGCCTATGGAGGCCCTGCAGGACGCCGCGGGGCAGTCGGATCTGCTGGTGCTCGGCTCACGGGACCTGGGCCCGGTGTCCCGCTATGCCCTCGGTGAGCTCGGATTGCAGCTGGTGGCGCACACCGCCGCCCCCACCGTCCTGGTACGCGCCCGCCAGGAGACCACGGCGAACGAGGGCGACGGCGAGCTGATGGTGGGGCTGGGCCTCCACGGACCGTGCGAGTCGCTGCTCGCCTTCGCCTTCGACAGCGCCGCCCGGCGGGGTGTCACCCTGCGTGCCGTCCACGGCAGGCATCTGCCCGCGTACGCGTACAACCGCGGGGGCGGTGTGGAGCCGATCGCCGCCGAGGAGGCGGCGCAGGACGCGCGGCAGGAGCTGGCCGCCGCCCTGCAGCCCTGGCGGGAGAAGCACCCGGACGTCCGGGTGGACGACCGGGTGGTGATGGAGAGTCCGGCGCCGGCACTGCTGCACAGTGCCACGGACGCGGGACTGCTCATCGTCGGCCGCCGGCGCCGGCACCGGTTGCCGGGGGCCCGGATCGGCCATGTCGTGCAGGCGGTCGTCCACCACGCTCCGTGTCCGGTGGCCGTGGTGCCCCACGAGTGACCGCGCGGCAGCGGGTGCCACGGTCCGTGACGGCCCACCGGCCGCGCCAGGACGCGCCCCGGCAGAAGGCGGATGATGACGGTGAGGGCTCATCCAGCGGGATCAGCTGCCGACGGCGAGGCGGCCCCGGTCGCGGCCCCTGCCGCGGCCTCCGACGGCAGCCCCCGGTAAGGAAAGCGGAGGCAAGCCATGGCAAAGACAGTCGAGTGGCCCGTCCGTCTGTACCTCTTCGAGGAGGACGGCACGACCAAGGCGCGCGTGGTGCTCCGTACCGGAACCACCACCCTCACCGGGCACGGCACGGCCCGGTGCAGCCCCGAGGACCGGGACGTACCGGAGATCGGCGACGAGATCGCCGCCGGGCGTGCGGTACGGGATCTCGCCGGGCAGCTGCTGCGGGTGGCCGACCACGACCTCGAAGGTGTCGGTGCCGCGCCGCCCCGGCGTGAGCATCGCGTCGCCTACGGCTGGACGGACGCCATGGCGTGAGCCCGGTGCGGGCGGCGGCCACAGCCGGCCGGTGGCCCGGCCGTCCGCGGAAGGAGTCGGCCATGTCGGATGCGACGACCACCGACCTGTACGAAGTCACCATGGCCCTCTCGTATCTCCACGAGGGCATGACGCAACCGGCGACCTTCAGCTGCTTTGTGCGGGCGCTGCCGCCGGAACGGGGGTTCCTGATCGCCGCGGGGGCCGAAACCGTCCTCGATTGCCTCGCCGGCTTCGCGGTCGGACATGAGGATGTCGAGGTGTTCGCCGAGGCGTTGCAACGGCCGGCGCGGGATCTGTCCCCGCTCCTGGGCATGCGCTTCACCGGCGAGGTCCGGGCGGTGCCGGAGGGGCGGGTGGTACTGGCGGGTGAGCCGCTGCTGGAGATCACCGCTCCGCTGCCGCAGGCACAGCTGGTGGAGTCCTTCGTGCTGAACCACCTCACCCATCAGACGGCCCTCGCCTCCAAGTGCATCCGCTGTGTGCTCGCCGCGCGGGGCCGCTCCGTTGTGGACTTCTCGCTGCGGCGCACCCATGGCACCGCCGCCGCCCGGCAGGTGGCCCGGCTCGGTGCCATGACCGGTTTCGCGGGCACCAGCAATGTGGCGGCGGCGCACGCCGAGGATCTGACGGCCGTCGGCACGATGGCGCACTCGTACATCGAGGCGTTCGAGGACGAGGAGGCGGCCTTCACCGCGTTCGCGCTCTGCCACCCCGGGCCGGTGACTTTTCTGGTGGACACCTACGACACCGAGTCGGGTGTCGCGGCGGCGGCCCGGGTGCTCAACGGGCTGGGCCGCGGTGACGGGTCGGCCATCCGTCTGGACAGCGGTGACCTGGCGGAACTGGCCGTTCGGGCCCGATCGATCCTGGACAACGCGGGGCTGCCGCAGGTGCGGATCGTCGCCAGCGGAGGACTGGACGAATTCGCCGTGCACGACCTGGCACGCGCGAGAGCACCGATCGACGTCTACGCCGTGGGCACCCGCGTCGGCGTGATCGCCGACGCCCCCTCCCTGGACTCGGCGTACAAGCTCGTCGCCTACGACGGCCGGCCCGTGATGAAGCTGTCGTCGGCGAAGATGACCGCGCCGGGGCGCAAGCAGGTCTTCCGCCGGCCCGGGTGCCTCGATGTGCTCGGTCTGGCCGACGAGCCGCTCCCGGCGGGCAGCACGCCGCTGCTGGAGACGCTGATGCGCGGGGGCGTGCGCAGTACACCGCGTGACCGGCCGGCGGACGCCCGGCTGCGGGTCGTGGCGGATGTCGCGGAGCTGCCCGCGACCGCCCGGTACATCCGGTCGCCGCACGAGGTGCGGCCCAGGGTGTCGAAGCGGCTCGCCGCCCTGACCAGCCGTGTCCGGCTGCGGATCGAGCGCGAGGTCCTGGCCCCGTTCGGCTCGCACGCCTGAGCCAAGAGGCCCGGCGGGGCATTTCTCCGTACCGTCGTCGTATGGCGGAGAAACAGGGCGGTAGCGGCCCCGGGAAGCTGCCGCGGTCGGTGTACGAGCCGGAGCTGTACCGGCTGCAGACCGAGCTGGTGAAGCTCCAGGAGTGGGTGCGGGCCGAGGGCGCCCGGCTGGTGGTGGTCTTCGAGGGACGCGACGCGGCCGGCAAGGGCAGCACGATCAAACGCGTCACCCAGTACCTCAACCCCCGGGTGGCGCGGATCGTGGCGCTGCCCCGGCCCACCGAGCGGGAGCGCACCCAGTGGTACTTCCAGCGCTATACGGAGCACCTTCCCGCGGCGGGCGAGATGGTGCTGTTCGACCGCAGTTGGTACAACCGGGCCGGGGTCGAGCGGGTCATGGGATTCTGCACACCGGCGGAGCACCAGCGGTTTCTGCGGCAGTGCCCGGTCTTCGAGCGGATGCTGGTGGAGGACGGGATCCTGCTGCGCAAATACTGGTTCTCGGTGAGTGACGAGATACAGGAGCAGCGCTTCCGGCGCCGGCTGGAGGACCCGACGCGGCGCTGGAAGCTCTCCCCCATGGACCTCGATTCGGTGACCCGCTGGGAGGAGTACTCACGGGCCAAGGACGACATGTTCGTCCACACGGACATCGCGGAGTCACCGTGGTACGTCGTCGAGAGCGACGACAAACGCCGGGCCCGGCTGAACATGATCGCCCATCTGCTGTCGACGGTGCCCTATCGCGACATCGCGCCGCCGGCGCTCGAACTCCCGCCGCGGCCACCGGCCACCGGCTATCAGCGGCCGCCCCGGGATCTGCAGACCTACGTTCCCGACCATGCGGCCGGGCTGGCGCGGTGACGGCGGGGCGGCGCCGTGTCAGACATGCTGCGGCACCACCGCCACGGGGCAGGTGGCATGGCAGAGCGCGGTGTGCGCCACCCGTCCGAGCTGGAGACCGAAGTGGCCCTGGCGGTGCAGTGCTCCGGTCACCAGCAGATCCGCGGCGGCGGTGCGGTGCACCAGGACCTTGTGGGCCGGCCCCTCGACCGTGACCCGCCGCACCCGCACCGCCGGATGCGCACCGGACACCTCGTCCAGCGCCTCGTCCAGCAGCGCCGAGGCCTGCTTCTCGTGGTAGCGCCGGGCGTCCGCGGCGAGCAGCGGGGCCTCGGTCGCATCCCGTACCGGGAGGGGCCAGGCGCATACCGCCTCAAGCGTGCAGTGGCGGGCCTCGGCCTCGCGGAAGGCGAAGCGGACGGCCGTCGTTTCCTTGGCCGGGTCGGCGACGCCGAGGAGGATGCGCTCATGTGTGCCCGCCAGTCCGGCCACGTCGCCACGCACCACGATCACCGGGCACCGGGCGCGGGCCGCCACCGCCAGGCTGACCGACCCCAGCAGCAGACCGGCGATCTCGCCGCGTCCCCGTGACCCCAGAATCAGCGCCGTCGCATGGAGCCCCTCGTTCAGCAGGGCGGTGATCGCGTCGGCGGCGAGCACCTCCCCCGAGACCTTGACGTCCGCGTGCCGACGGCGGACGAGTTCCGCGGCGGATGCGACGACGGACTCCGCGAGTACCTGCTCGCTGGGGCGTTCCGCGCCCTCCGCCGGCACCGCGCCCTCGTAGCGCTCCCAGCGGGAGGCGTAGACGACCCGCAGCGGAAGGCCGTGGCGCGCCGCCTCGTCCGCTGCCCAGTCGAGCGCCCGGAAGGCGGAATCCGATCCATCGGTCCCCACGACCAGCGGATGTTCCATCGCCCCCACGTCCTTCCTCACATCGGCGCGGACATGTCCCTACTGCCACCGTCGCACCGTGTCCGGGGGGCGTGCAGGTCCGGACGGACACCGGGCGGGGGCCGCCCGGACCTCCTTGTCACGGCGGTGCCCTTCCGGGACAAGCCCCGGAAGGGCACCGCGGCTACCGTGGAGGTACGGCCCCGCCCTCGTGAGGGGCCATCCAGCGGAGGCCATGGTGGGCGACCACGGAAGCGGCCGGCGCGATACCGCCCGGCGCAGGCTCGATGCGCTGCCGGACGAGCTGCACCAGCGCCTCGACGCCCTGCGGCAGGGCCCCGGCGACCCGGCGAATCTGCTGCTGGAGGCCGTGCTGTCGGTGGGCCGGGAGCTGGATCTGCCGCAGGTGCTGCGCCGCATCGTGGAAGCGGCGGTGGTGGTCGTAGACGCCGAGTACGGGGCGCTGGGCGTGGTCTCCGAGGGCACCCGGCTCTCCCAGTTCCTGCCGGTCGGGGTCACCGGGGAACAACAGGAGGCGATCGGCCGGCTGCCCGAGGGGCACGGCATCCTGGGTGAGCTGATCCGCCATCCTCAGCCGCTGCGGCTCCCGGAGCTGTCCCGGCACCCGTCGTCGTACGGCTTTCCGCCGCACCACCCGCCCATGCGCTCCTTCCTCGGGGTGCCCATCCGGGTCCGCGACGAGGTGTTCGGGAATCTCTATCTCACCGAGAAGCGGGGCGGCGGCGAATTCGACGCCGAGGACGAGACCGTGCTCGCGACGCTCGCGGTGGCGGCGGGGATCGCCATCGAGAACGCACGGCTGTACGAGGAGACCCGCTACCGGCAGCGCTGGCAGGAGGCCAACGGGGAGATCGTCGCCAGCCTGCTGCTGCCGGGGGCGGACGAGATGGCGGCCCTGGGGCTGATCGTGGACCAGGCGCGGGAGATCCTCACCGCGGACCTCGGGGTGATCGCGGTCCCCGAGCCGGACCGCACGGCGCTGCATGTCGCCCTGGCGTCAGGGGTCGACGCCGAGGCGCACCGCGGGCTGCTCCTCCCCCTGCGGGGGTCGTTCATGGGGGCGGCGCTCGACCTACGGGAGCCGCTGATCAGCACCGATGTCGAGCGGGATCCGAGGATCACCACGGGGCCGCCGCGCTGGATGGGGCTGGGGCCCGCGGTCGCCGTCCCGATGATCACCGGTGGCCGGCCTCGTGGGGTGCTGCTGATGGCGCGGGTGCGGGAGCGGGCACCGTTCACCGAGCTGGAGACCGGGCCGCTGCTGACTTTCGCCGGACAGGCGGCCCTCGCCATGGAACTGGCCGATCAACGCCGCGCCGCCGAGCAGCTCACGCTCCTTCAGGACCGCGACCGGATCGCTCGTGATCTGCACGATCTGGCGATCCAGCGGCTGTTCGCGACGGGGATGACGCTGCAGAGCGCGGTCCGTTTCGTGGACCACCCGGAGGCGAGCGAACGGCTGCTGCGCGCAGTGGACGATCTGGACGAGACGATCAAGATCATCAGGTCCACCATCTTCGGGCTCCGCAGCCATACGTCGGGCCGGTCGAGCCACGGGCTGCGGGTCCGCACCGTCACGGCGGTGGAGCAGGCCGCCCGTGCCCTGGGCTTCACCCCGTCGCTCCGTATGCAGGGGCTCATCGACACCGATGTGCCGGCCGAGATCGCGGACCATGTGGTGGCGGTGCTGGGCGAGGCGCTGAGCAATGCCGCGCGGCATGCGCACGCCACCACGGTCGACATCTCGCTGGCCGTGGCCCGCGGCGCGCTGCGCCTGAGCATCACGGACAACGGGGTGGGCCTGCCGCGCGACGGCCGGCGGAGCGGGCTGGGCAACCTCGCCAAGCGGGCGGAGAGCGTGGGCGGCGAGATGACGCTGGAGACGCCGGCGCAGGGCGGCACCCGTCTGGTGTGGCAGGCGCCGCTCCCGTCGTCCTGAGCCGCTCCCCGCGGGTCAGAGCCGGTACGGTCCGGTGTCGCCGGTGGCCGGCGGCGGTCCCTGGGCGGCGAGGACGGCCGCCTGGATACGGCGTTCCACACCGAGTTTGGCCAGCAGCCGCGAGATGTGGTTCTTGACCGTCTTCTCGGAGAGGTAGAGCCGGCCGCCGATCTGACGGTTCGTCAATCCTTCGCCGATCAGCCCGAGGACCTCCCGCTCCCGCGGCGACAGCCCGGACAGCGCATCCGCCGCGGGCGCCGCCCCGGCGTCCACGCCCCGCAGACTGTGCATCAGCCGCGCGGTGGTCGCCGGGTCCAGCATCGAGCGGCCGGCGGCGACCGTGCGGACGGCGGCGACCAGATCCGACCCCTTGATCTCCTTCAGGACATAGCCCGCCGCGCCCGCCATGATCGCGTCGAGCAGCGCATCGTCGTCGTCGAACGAGGTGAGCATCAGACAGGCAAGGTGGGGCAGCCGCGACCGCAACTCCCGGCAGACGCTGATCCCGTCGCCGTCCGGCAGCCGCACATCGAGCACGGCGACATCCGGGCCGAGCGCCGGACCGCGGGCCAGCGCTCGCTCGGCGGTGCCGGCGTCCCCGACCACCTCGATATCGGGTTCCGCGTCGAGCAGGTCCCGCACACCGCGGCGCACCACTTCATGGTCGTCGAGCAGGAAGACACGGATCGGCCGCTGCGGTGAGAACTCGCGTACGTCGCCCATGGCGTCCTCCACGCTCTCGGTCGTGCGGTGCGGGCGGTGCTTCTCATCGTCGCCCTGCCCCGGTGAGCACACCAGGGCCGAACGGGGCTCCCGCCCGCGGTGGGCCGACCCCTACCGGCCCCCCGCGAGGGCCGTTCGGCCCCTCCTGCCGGCTTCGCGCCGCGTGCGACGGTCGGGGTCACAGGCGCAGGGGGTGTGTGATGGCTCGCAGCGAATTCCTCCGGCCGTGGCGGCACAGCCCGCTCCGACGGCGTTCGGATGTGGTGGAGGCCTGGCTGGTGCTGGTGACCGCCGCGCTGATCGTCCTGGGCGCTCCGGCCGCCGGGCTGGCCGCCGCGCACGCGGTGGATGCCGGCACCGATCAGGAACGGCAGGGCCGGCACACGATATCGGCCGTACTGACCCAGAACCCGCCGCCCCGGGCCGGGGTGGACGTCTCCGGTGGCGTCGGCTCCCGGGTCCACGCGACGGTGCGCTGGACGGCCGGCGACGGCTCGGCCCGGACGGGCACCACGACGGTGGCGCCGGGCCTGCGGGCCGGGGACCGTATGACCGTCTGGCTCGACCGGCACGGGGCGCTGGTGCGCGACCCCGTCACGCCCAGGCAGGCAACGGGCGAGAGCATCGCGGTCGGCACCGTGGCCGGAGCCTCGACCGGGCTGCTGATCCTCGGCGCCCGGGGCACCGGCCGCGCCCTGCTCAACCGCCACCGCTACGCCCAGTGGGAGCGGGAGTGGGCGGCCGAAGACCCCCGGTGGGGGCAGCGGGCGGCGTGACGCGGTGTGCCGCCGGGCGGCGGTCAGGTGCGGGGGAAAGCGCCCGGTCACCGGTGCGGCGCGCCCATGTCCCGCAGCCGTGGTGCCATGGAAGGGACACCGACGAACGGAACCGTCACCATGACCGGCGCGCCGTCCCTGGCAGCGTGCCTGCACTCCCTGCGGGCCGTCATTTTCGACACCGACGGGGTCATCACCGACTCCGCCCCGGTGCACGCCGCGGCCTGGAAGGGCGCCTTCGACGCCTGCCTCGCGGCCGTGGGCGGGCAGCGCCCCTTCGACCCGGTGGACGACTATCTGCGCTGTGTCGACGGCCGGGCACGGCAGGACGGGGCCGCCGCCTTCCTGCGCTCCCGGGGCCTCGACCTGCCGTTCGGCGACCCGGACGACGCACCGGGCACGGACACCGTCTGCGCCGTCGCGGCCCGTAAGGAAGAGCTGTTCAGCGAGAGCCTGCGGACCCGCCCCATCGCCACCTGGCCCGGCACCGTGCGCCTGCTGCATGCGCTGCAGCACCACGGGGTCCCGTGTGCCGCCGTCTCGGCATCGCGCCATGCGACCGAGCTGCTGTCCGCGGCGGGGGTGCGCCCGCTCTTCGAGGCCGTGGTGGACGGCAACGAGGCGAACCGGCTGCGGCTGCCGGGGAAACCGGACCCGGCGCTCTTCGTGGAAGCGGCACAGCGGCTCGGCGTCCCGCCCCAGGACACTGCCGTGGTGGAGGACGCCCTGGCCGGGGTCGAAGCCGGCCGCCGCGGCGGATTCGGCCTGGTGGTGGGCGTGGACCGGACGGCCGGCCCGTACAGCGCCACCGCACTGCGCCGCCGCGGCGCCGATGTGGTCGTGGCCGACCCCGGCGAGCTGCTGACGTCCGGGGAGGGCGGATGAGCCGCGCCTGGACCTGGTCGTACGAGGGGTACGACCCGGACACGGAACGACTGCGCGAAACCCTGTGCACCCTCGGCAACGGCTACTTCGCCACCCGCGGCGCGGCATCCGAGGTGCTCTCCGGGCCCGCGCACTATCCGGGCACCTACGCCGCCGGCTGCTACAACCGGCTGATCTCCACCGTGTCGGGCCGCCCCGTCGAGAACGAGGACATGGTCAACCTGCCCAACTGGCTCCCGCTGCGCTACCGGATCTGCCCGGCCGACGCGGCCCCCGGCCCCTGGCTCTCCCCCGACCACGCGCACCTGACGGAGCACCGGCAGACACTGGACCTGCGGCACGGCACCCTGACCCGCTGGTCGGTCTACGAGGACGAGGCCGGACGGCGGCTGACCGTGGAGCAGTGCCGCCTGGTGCACATGGGCGAGCCTCATCTGGCCGCGCTGCGCACCTGCTTCGCGTCCGACGGGTGGTCGGGCGCGGTGGAGGTGGAGTCCGGGATCGACGGGGCGGTCCGCAATGCCGGCGTCGCGCGCTACCACGGTCTGGCGGACCAGCATCTGACGGGCTGGGAGACCGGTGCCGAGCAGCCGGACACGGTGTGGCTGAGCTGCCGCACCCTCGACTCGGACATCCGGATCGCGCTGGCCGCCCGGACCCGCACCCCCGCCGGCCACGACGGGACGCCCCGCCCGCAGCTGACCGCGCTCCGGGCGTTCCACACACTGGTCCTGCCGCTCACCCCCGACTCCCCCGCGGTCGTCGAGAAAACGGTGGCGCTGTACACCTCCCGCGACCCGGCGATCGAGAGCCCGCTGCACACCGCCGTGGACGCGGTGGCCCTCGCCCCGCACTTCCGGCAGCTGCGGGCCGAACACCGCCGCGCCTGGGAGAACCTGTGGCGGCAGGCCAAGCTGGAGGTCCCGGGAGCTGCGGGCCGCATCCTGCGGCTGCACCTCTTCCACCTGCTGCAGACCCTCTCGCCGCACACCGCCGAGCTGGATGTCGGGGTGCCGGCGCGGGGCCTGCACGGCGAGGCGTACCGCGGGCATGTCTTCTGGGACGAGCTGTTCGTCCTGCCGTTCCTGAATCTGCACCTCCCAGAGGTCTCCCGGGCCCTGCTCGACTACCGCTACCGGCGGCTGCCCGCCGCCTGCCACGCGGCGCGGGAGGCGGGCCGTGCCGGGGCGATGTACCCGTGGCAGAGCGCGGGCGACGGCCGCGAGGAGACCCAGCAGCTCCATCTCAACCCGCACTCGGGACGCTGGCTGCCCGATCACTCCCGGCTCCAGCACCACGTCGGGTCGGCGATCGCCTACAACGTATGGCAGTACGGTCAGGCCAGCGGCGACACGGAGTTCCTGCACTCCCGGGGTGCGGAGATGCTGCTGGAGATCGCCCGCTTCTGGGCCGCGGCCGCGGACTGGGACGCCGCCCTCGGCCGCTATCACATCCGTGGGGTGGTGGGTCCCGACGAGTACCACGACGGCTATCCGGGAGCCGCCGAACCGGGAGTGGACGACAACGCCTACACCAATGTCACGGCGGCCTGGGTGCTGATGCGCGCACTCGATCTGTGCCGCACGCTGCCCGAGGCCCACCAGCGGCAGCTCTTCGAACAGCTCCAGCTCTCCCCGGAGGAGCCCGAGCAGTGGGACGACATCGCGCACCGGCTCCATGTGCCCTACCACCGCGGGGTGATCAGCCAGTTCGCCGGCTACGGGGACCTCGCCGAGCTCGACTGGCACGGATACCGGCAGCGGTACGGCGACATCCGCCGGCTGGACCGGATCCTGGAGGCGGAGGGCGACACGGTCAACCGCTACCAGGCCTCCAAACAGGCCGATGTCCTGATGCTGGGCTATCTCTTCGCACCGTCGGAGCTCACTGCGCTGTTCCGCCGGCTCGGCCATCCCCTCGACGAGGACACCTGGCACGCCACCGTCGACTACTACCTGCACCGCACCAGCCACGGTTCGACGCTCAGCGCCCTGGTCCACGCCTGGGTCCTGGCCCGGGTACACCGCCCCGACGCCTGGACGTACTGCGAGGAGGCGTTGACCGGGGATGTGGCGGACGTCCAGGGCGGTACCACCGCGGAGGGCATCCATCTGGGCGCGATGGCCGGCACCCTGGACTTCGTCCAGCGCGGGATGACCGGCCTGGAGACCCGCGAACAGGCACTCTGGCTCGATCCGGCGCCACTGCGTGAGCTCTCCAGGTTCGGGGTGCGCATCCGCTACCGGCGCCACTGGGACATCGATCTGCGCATCCGCGCCGCGCAGGTGCGGATCGCGGTACCGGCCTCCGAGAACGCCGCGGTACGGGTGAATCTGCGCGGCCGCTCGTTCGCCCTCGCCCCCGGTATGTCCCGGCGGCTGGACCTGTCTGAGGAATGAGGGGGCCGAAGGGCCCTATCGGGCGTGGCCCGCACGGCCCTCCTGCCCGGCGCGCCCGGCACGTTTGATGGTGACAGCGGCCCGGAGGCCGGAATCGTGCGGGCAGGTGAGACCCATGCGGCGGCAGTCGACAACCCCTCGGCGCGGGCGCCCCCTGGGCGCGCCGACCGTCGTCAAGCTCTTCGGGGAACTGGACTTCCCGAACGCGGCGCGCACCAACGGACGCCTCGACCCCGTGACGGCCGGGGACCATCCGCACATGGTCCTTGACCTGACGCAGGTGGACTTCCTCGACTGCGGCGGTATCGGGGTCCTGTGCCGCGCCCGCCGCCGCACCCGCGCACACGGCGGCCGGCTGTCCCTGGTGATCACCGACCCCCGTTTCCTGCGCCTTCTGGACACCGTCGGTCTCACCGGCAGTTTCGACATCCTCGGTGCCCCTCCGGACACGGCCCGCCCGGCGGACGACGGGCCGTGCACCGCAGGAGGTGACGGGTCCGTCACCGCCGCAGCGGCCCCTCACAGCTGAAGTCCGCGCTGCCGGCCTTGCCCGAGGACCAGATCTCGGTGGGGCCGAAGGAGCAGTTCATATCGGCGAAGTTGTTCGCGGCGGGCTTGGCCCGGTCGAGGAGGAAAAAGTCGACCGTTTCGGCCATGTCCTTGAAGACCTGGTCGGGGCTGCCGGAGTTGCTGAGGTTGGCGGTGATCCGGCCGGCGCAGAGGAACCGGCCGTAGCCCGGGTCGCCGCCGTCCGTGCAGGTGGGCCTGCTGGCGGTGGCGGCGGTGAAGGCGCTCTGGACGTTGGCGGGGGTGGCCAGCTTCAGGGAGCCGTTGGGGACGAACGCCGTGTCCGGCACGAAGAGGTCGTCGACGATGGCGATCTGGGCGTTGAGGAACGCGTCGTACTGCTGCTGGAGCCCCGGGTCGGATCCCATGCGGTTGCGCCAGGAGTCGAACGCGGCCGGGTCGTCGGCGCGCAGGTGCCGGTACATCTCCTGGAGCTTCGCCGGGTAGTCGCGCCACAGGAACTCGAAGAACGTCCCGGCGTAGTTGTAGAAGCGGAAGCCGTCGCCGTCGTAGGTCGCGTGCAACAGCTGCTGGATGCTCATCCGCGGCCCGCCGCCCGCGGTGTCCGCGATGATGCCCTTGACCAGCGAGCGGCGTACCGCGATCCCGTTGTCCCGGGTCGAGCCGTCGAAGAATTCGGCGCTGCCCTCGTCCATGGCGGTGGTGCGGTCGCCCTGGTACCAGGGGCCTTCGCCGAAGAAGCCGGGGACGGCGAAGCGGCCGTTGAGGTAGTGGACGTACTCGTGCCGGAAGAGCTCTTCGAGGGTGAGGGTGGAGTCCTGCGGGACGCGGCGCTGGTAGGTGTAGAAGGTGGCGCCGCGCTCGATGTAGACGCCGCCGTTGTTGGTGCCCATACCGGTGAGCAGCGGGTGGTAGATCTCGTAGTCGGCGCGCGAGGCGTACAGCACGATGGTCAGGGTGGTGTTGGGGTCGCCGGCCAGCGGCTCCGCGGTGCCGACCACCCGGTGGAACTGCGCCCTGACCTGCTTGGACGCATAGTAGAGCTGGTCGACGGTGGCGCGGTCGAGGGCGGTGCGGACCTTGATGGCGCCGTTGTCGTAGGAGTAGGTGCGCGGGAAGATCCGCTTTTCGATGTCCGCCTTGCACACCCCGTACGGTGCGCAGGCCTCGAAGTAGTTCAGCCAGGTGGCGACCTTGGCCCAGGGCTCGCTGCCCTCGCCGTAGTTCTGCACGGTGGTGCCGAGGAGGGCGCCGAGGTCGGTGACGATGCCCGGCTTGAGGGCGGCGATCTCACCGAAGCGGCCGTACTCACTGAGGGCGTCGCGGATGACCCAGGCGTTGGGTGTGCCCTTGAGGTGGGTGTAGCCCACGAAGGCCTTGAAGACGGCACGGTAGTTGGCGTCGGCGGTGACCGCGGCCTGGAAGGCGGTGTCCTTGTTCCCGGGGTAGACGCCCAGGTAGTTGACGGAGAGCGCGGCGAGGGCGGCGTTCCCCCATGACGGGTCCTTGTGGGTGGCGGTGTGGGACGGGTCCATGGTCGCCAGGACCTTGCGGATCAGGCCGAGTTGATGCTGGCGCAGTCCGGGGGCGCTGGCGGCGTTCAGGGCCTCGCGCAGGGTGTCGGCGTTGGCCCGGGTGACGTCGAAGGTGCGGGCCGCGGTGCCGAAGGCGTCGACGGCCCGGCGGATGGCGTCGACGGTGGGGCCGTCGGTGATGTCGATCTCGTCGTGCGAGAAGTCCTGGTAGGCCACCGCGTGCAGATAGGTGAACATCTCGTACAGATGGCTGGTGTTCTTGCCGTCATGGGCGGCGGCCAGACCGCTGATGCGGCGGGCCACGGCCTGGACATGGGCGTCGGACATGATGGGGACGAGCCGGGCGTCCCACGTCCAGACGAGCTTGCGCAGACAGTCGTCGGCGGTGACGGCCGGGTCGGCGAGGAAGTCCGCGAGCTGCTCGGGACTCAGCCCCGTGATCCCGTCGAGGGTGCAGGGAGCGACGCTGGGTCTGGGGCCGTGTGACGCGGTGGCGGGTCTGGTCTGCGGGCCCGGTATCCGGCCCCGCTCGATGCGGGCGCGGGGCGCCGGCGCCGGTGCCGGGGTGAACTTCGGTGTTCTGGCGAGGCGTTGGACCTGGTTGAAGGGGTTGGTGGGGGGCGCCTCGGCACGGTGTCCGGGCTGCTGCGCCCCGGCCCGCTGCGCGGGGAGGGCCGGCGTGTGGGGCGCTGCGTGGGCCGCCTGAACGGCCGGCAGGGCGAGGGTGGTGGCGAGGGTCGCGGCCAGCAGGAGCCTGCGCGGCGTACGCGGATGGGACACCTGAACCTCCGGGAGGGGGTGGGGGGTTGTGGGGGGTGGGGGGTTGCGTGGGGGTGGGGCGATGGCCTTCACTCCACGAGGTGTGACCTATAACATAGTAATGTGAAATTGCACTGACAAGGCTTCAGCACCCTTCTTTCCCGGAGGCGTCGACATGACCTCGCGCACCGCCCCGCTCCACACCGGGAGCCATGACCTGCCGGTGTCGGACGCCCTCGCCGGCTTCATGACCGGCCAGTGGGCCGCCACCCCGCTCCCGGCCGGCTCCCGCGTCCCCGGCTATGCGCTCTTCGCCGGCCGCCGGGACCGGCTCGCCGCCCGCTTTCCCGGCGACCGACTGCTCGTCCCCGCAGGCGAGTTGACGGTCCGTTCCCACGACTGCGATCACCGCTTCCGGCCGCACAGCGCCTACGCCTGGCTGACCGGACTGACGGGCGAGGACCAGCCGGGACATGTGCTGGTGCTGGAGCCGGACGGCGAGGCGGTGCTGTACGTACGGCCGCGCTCACCACGGGACGGCGGCGGGGAGTTCTACCGGGACCGCAAGTACGGCGAGTTCTGGGTGGGCCGCCGCCCCGATCTGGCCGAGGCCGCGCGGCTCACCGGCATCCGCTGCGCCCACCTGGACGACCTGGTGCACCACAGGACCGACCGGGATGCCTCCCGCGATCCCGAACTCGCCTGCACTCTCAGCGAGTTGCGGCTGGTGAAGGACGCCTGGGAGGTCGGGCAGCTGCAACAGGCCGTCGATCACACCGTCGCCGGTTTCGAGGATGTCGTACGGTCCCTCCCCGCCGCGCTGCGCCACCCGCGCGGGGAGCGCTGGATCGAGGGGGTCTTCCAGCTGCGCGCCCGCGCCGAGGGCAACGGCACGGGGTACGAGACCATCGCCGCCGCCGGCGCCCACGCCTGTGTGCTCCACTGGATCCGCAACGACGGCCCGCTCGACCCGGACCAGTTGCTGCTGCTCGACGCGGGTGTGGAGACCGACTCGCTGTACACCGCGGACATCACGCGCACCCTGCCGCTGTCCGGGCGCTTCTCCCCGGTCCAGCGCCGGGTGTACGAGCTGGTGCTCGCCGCGCAGGACGCGGGCATCGCCGCCCTCAAGCCGGGCGCGAGCTTCCGCGACTTCCACCGGGCCTGTATGGGCGTCCTGGCCGAGGGTCTGGCCGACTGGGGTGTGCTGCCCGTCCCGGCGGCGGAGGCACTCGCCCCCGACAGCGGCCTGTACCGGCGTTACACGCTGTGCAGTTCGGGACATATGCTCGGGCTCGATGTGCATGACTGCGGCCGGGCCCGCGCGGAACAGTATCTGGACGGCGTCCTGACGGAAGGCCAGGTACTCACGGTCGAACCGGGGCTCTACCTCCAGCCCGACGACGAGACCCTGCCGCGGGAACTGCGCGGTATCGGCATCCGTATCGAGGACGATCTGGTGATCACGGCGGACGGGGCCCGGCTGATGTCCTCGGCGCTGCCACGTACCGCCGACGGCGTGGAGGAGTGGATGGCGGGGCTCCTCGCCGGAGGGGCGTGAGCCGACGGCCCCTCAGGCCCGTCATGCCCTCAGGCCCGTCGGACGCCCGGGATGCGCAGGGGCCGCGGAACCACCGGCCCGTCCCGGCCCTCGGCCCACAGCGAGCGGACATGGCCGAGGTGGCGGGCCATACAGGACTCGGCCGCCTCGGCATCGCCCGTCAGCATCACCTCCAGCAGTTCCCCGTGCTCCTCGGCGGAGGGCAGCAGCTGGTTGCGCTCGACGAGCCGGGTGAGGCCATAGAGGCGCGAGCGCTTACGCAGGTCGCCGACGGTCTCGACGAGACGGTCATTGCCGCTGAGGCCGAGCAGTTCGAGGTGGAAGCGGCGGTCGGCCTCCAGGTAGCCGATGAGATCGTGCGCACGGGCCGCCGCGACGATCTCCAGGGCGGCCGGACGGAGGGCCTCCAGCTGGGCGCGGGCCGCGGTGCGGGTGACCAGGCCGACGACCGGCACCTCGATCAGCGCCCGGATCTCGGTGTACTGGTCGAGGTCGCGCTCGCTCACCTCGGTGATCCGGAAGCCCTTGTTGCGGACCGGTTCGACCAGCCCCTCCCGGGCCAGGTCGAGCATCGCCTCGCGCACCGGGGTGGCGGAGACCCCGAAGTCCGCGGCCAGGCCCGGGGCCGAGTAGACCGATCCTGGGCGGAGTTCCCCCGCGACAAGGGCCGCGCGCAGCTGATGGACGACCTGATCGCGAAGCCGCTCCTGAGCGGTGATCAGGCTGCGATGCTTGAGTTCACCCATCGTGGTCCTCCGAGTTGCCGCGGGGGGCCAGCGTACAATGTCACGTTGCGCCAATTGCCTGATGGCGGCCGTCCACACCTCCTCCGCGACGCACTCTGCGGGGGCCGGGGGAAGGGCTTGATGACGCCCGAAGAGGTGGCGTGGCGCATGTCCCGCCAGTGGTCCTGACGCGCGTCAGGTGCGGGGAAAGCGGCCCCGGCTCCGCCACAGGCCGTCCCGTCGTAGCGTGGGGGGATGGAGGGAACCGGGGCGGCGGAATCGCCGCCGGGCAGTGGTGAGAGCGGGTTTCCCGCGCATTACGCGAGGCGCTGCGACGGGCTCGCGGAGCTGGACGCGCAGCTGGTCCGCTGCCGGGCCTGTCCCCGGCTGGTGGCCTGGCGGGAGGAGACCGCCGGGCAGCCGCGCGCGGCGTTCCGGGGCCAGGAGTACTGGGCGCGCCCCGTCCCGGGGTTCGGGCCGCCGGACGCGGCGCTGGCCATCGTCGGGCTGGCGCCCGCCGCGCACGGCGGCAATCGCACCGGCCGGATGTTCACCGGGGACGCGTCCGGTGACTTCCTGTTCGCCGCGCTGCATGCGGTCGGCCTCGCCTCCCAGCCCACCGCGACGCATCGGGGCGACGGGCTGGAGCTGTACGGGGTGCGGGTCACCGCACCGGTGCACTGCGCTCCGCCGGAGAACCGGCCGACGCCCGCCGAGCGCCGTACCTGCCGGCCGTGGCTGTCGGCGGAGCTGGAACTCCTCGGCCCGGGCCTGCGTGCGGTCGTGGCGCTGGGCGCCTTCGGCTGGCAGGCGCTGCTGCCCGTCCTCGGCGAGACGGGGTGGCCGCTCCCCCGGCCCCGCCCCGCGTTCGGTCACGGGGTGCAGCTGACCCTGCCCGCCACCGGGCAGCGGCGGGAACTCCAGGTGCTCGGGAGCTACCACCCCAGCCAGCGCAATACGTTCACCGGCCGGCTCACCTTCGACATGCTCGTCGAGCTGCTCGCCCGCGCCGCGGGACTCGCGGGGCTGGGGCCAACAGGGGACTGACTCCCGAGGCCGGACAGGCGTCCGGTGCGCATGGCGCCGCCGCCGTGCGGCCCTGGATGCCGACTTCTATCCTTGGAGCAGGACGGCTGCGCAGACCGGTGGGTCACGGGTCCACCGCCTGAGCGGCCCCGCTGCAGTCCGGTGCGGTGCGGTTGCGCCCTGAAGGGGCGCGGGGAACCGCGCGACCGGCCACGACGCAGCCGCAGTCGAATGACGGCACCTCCCGGCACTTCCCGCGGAACGCTTAGGAGTGCTCGTGCGCCATCCCGTGGCACCTCAGGTCGAGCAGACCGTTTCGCGCGGCTCCTTCTCGCGCCGGGACCGGGCAGTGATCGCCGCTGCCGCGCTGTCCATGCTCATCGTGCAGATGGACTGGTTCGCGCTCGATCTGATGCTGCCGGTCATCGCCAGGGACTTCGGGACCTCATCAACCGACCTCCAGTGGCTGGTCAGTGGATACATGCTGGCCATCGGCGCGTTGATGATCGTCGGTGGCCGGACCGCCGATGTGCACGGGCGGCGACGGGTCATCGTGATCGGACTGATCGTGTTCGCCGCTCTGTCCGTGGTCTGCAGCGCCGCGCAGAACGCCCCCTGGCTCGTGGGCGCGCGCGTCGTGCAGGGGATCGGTGCGGCGCTGATCTTCCCGGTGTCCGTGGCGGTGGTGACCAGTTACTTCCGGGACGACCGGCAGGGACCCGCGGTCGGTACGGTGCTCGCATTCAGTTCCCTCGGGACCGCGCTCGGGCCGTTCGTGGGGGGCGTCTTCGCCGAACACGTCAGCTGGCGTGCGGTGTTCCTGCTGAATGTGCCGGTGTGCCTGGCCGCCACGGTACTGGTGCTGCGTTGTGTCCCCGAGAGCCGCGACGAGCACGCGACCCGCCGTCTCGACCTGCCCGGCGCGGCGGCCGTGGCCCTCGGCCTGGGCTGTCTGATGCTCGCCGTCGACCAGGGGCAGGGCTGGGGGTGGGCCTCCGCGCCCACGCTGGTGACCCTCGCGCTGGGGGTCGCGTTCCTCGTGCTGTTCGTGGCGGTGGAGCGGCGGGCGCCGGAGCCGTTGATCGAGCTGTCGCTCTTCCGCAGTGTGAAGTTCGATGTGATCACCTTGGCGGGCTCACTGTCGAATGTGGTCTATTGCCTGATCGCGGTGCTCGCGGCCCTCTATCTGCAGCAGGCACGGGGGCTGTCGCCGGCTCACGCCGGGGTGATCTTCCTGGCGCTCTCCTGCGGTGTCGGGGCGGCCAGTTACTGGGCTGGGCGGCTGGCCCTGCGCTGGCGTGCCGAGTTGCTGATGGCCTGCGGCATGCTCACCAGCGGCGCCGGGTTGCTGGCACTGACCTGGGTGCGGCCCCTGGGCTGGTACGCGGTGGTCTTCGCGGTCTGCGGGCTGGGCATCGGGCTGGGGTGGGCGCTGACGAATGTGGCCACGCAGGCGCATGTCCCGGCGGACCGGACGGGCGCGGCGTCAGGTCTGGTGCTGACGTCGCTGGTGCTGTTCGGTGCGGTGAGCGTGACGATCGCGGCGACGGTGCTGGAGGCCGTCAGCGGCTCCCCGACGACCGCGGCCGCCGACGGCCCCGCCATCGAGACCGTCCTGCGCGGCACTTCCGTCCTGGCCTTCCTCGGCGCTTTCGGGCTGTTCGCGATCTGCCGGCCACGGCGGCACAGGCACGGTGATGCAGTCGACGGCTGCCACCCCGCGGATGTCGCCTGACGGGCCGTCATCGTGCGGCCGAGCGGGCGGCAGCGACCCTGCCTGTGGCGTACCGGCCGCCGTCGCCCGGCGGCGGTTCCCGCCGGGCCGGGGCGTCATCGTGCGCCGTACACCGGCTGCGGTGTCTCGGCGGCGGTCAGCAGCTTGCGGGCCGTCCCGCCCGCCTCAGCGGGTGTCCAGCGGCTTCCCTTGTCCGCGGTGGGGCCGGGGCGCCAGCCCTCCATCACGGTGATCCGGCCCGCCTCCACCTCGAAGATCCGTCCGGTGACCCCGGCGCTGTCGGCGGACGCCAGCCAGACCACCAGCGGGGAGACGTTCTCCGGGGCCATCGCGTCGAACTCCCCGTCGGCGGGCGCCGCCATCGTCGCGGCGAAGGTCTGCTCGGTCATCCGGGTACGGGCGGCCGGTGCGATGGCGTTGACCTGTACGCCGTAGCGGGCCATCTCGGCGGCGGCGACGAGGGTGAGACCGATGATGCCGGCCTTGGCAGCCGAATAGTTGCCCTGGCCGACGCTGCCGAGCAGCCCGGCACCCGAACCCGTGTTGATGATCCGGGCGTCGGGCGTACGGCCGGCCTTGGTCTCGGCGCGCCAGTGCGCGGCGGCGTGCCGCAACGGCAGGAAGTGGCCCTTGAGATGGACGCGGATGACGGCGTCCCAGTCGTCCTCGTCGAGGTTGACGAGCATCCGGTCGCGCAGGAACCCGGCGTTGTTGACGAGGGCGTCGAGGCGGCCGAAGGTGTCCAGGGCGGTGGTGACGAGCGAGGCGGCGCCGTCGGTGGTGGTGATGTCGCCGGTGTGGGCGGCGGCCCGGCCGCCGTGGGCCCGGATCTCGTCGGCGACCTGCTCGGCCGGTCCGGCCGAGGTGCCGGCTCCGTCGGGAGCCACCCCGAGGTCGTTCACCACGACCTCCGCCCCTTCCGCGGCGAGGGCCAGGGCATGGGCGCGGCCCAGGCCGCGGCCCGCTCCGGTGACGACGGCGACGCGTCCCGTGCAGATACCGGTGCCGGTCATATCAGGTCTCCTGTTCCGTCATGGCGGATCTCCTCGGGGGCTTCGGGCGCACCGGGGTGGTTGACGGTGGCGGCGTCGAGGAAGGCGGGGCGCTCACCACCGCCGTGGACGAGCAGGCTCGCGCCGGTCAGATACGCGGCACGGTCGGAGGCGAGGAAGACGCACGCATCGCCGATCTCGGCGGGTTCGGCGAGCCGGCCGAGCGGGACGGTGGCTCCGACGGCGGCGATACCCGCCTCGTCTCCGTAGTGCAGCGCGGCGAGTTCGGTGCGCACCATGCCGAGCACGAGGGTGTTGACCCGGACCCGGGGCGCCCATTCGACGGCCATGGAGCGGGCCAGCTGGTCCAGGCCCGCCTTGGCCGCGCCATAGGCGGCGGTGCCGGGTGAGGGGCGGGTGCCGCTGACGCTGCCGATCATGATGACCGAACCACCGGCCGGCCGGTCGCGCAGCACCTCGTACGCGGCGAGCGAGGCGGTCAGCGGTGCAAGGAGGTTCAGTTCGACGACCCGGGCATGCCGTTCGGCGGTGGTCTGCCCGAGCAGCCGGTACGGCGTGCCCCCGGCGTTGTTGACCAGGCAGTCCAGCCGCCCGTGTGCCGCCGCGACCTGCGGGAAGAAGGCCCGGACGGCGGCCGGGTCGCGCAGGTCTAGGGGTCGGAAGTGCGCCGTGCGGCCGGCCGCGGTGACGGGGGTGTCCGGCGGCCGGCGGGCGCAGACCACGACCTCCGCACCGGCCTGCAGAAACGCGCGGGCGATGCCTGCACCGACGCCCCGGGTGCCGCCGGTGACGACGGCCACCCGTCCGGTCAGATCGAGGGTCAGGCTCATTCGGCACCCCTCCCGCAGCGCGCGATCCGCTGCTAGCTTCGCTACCTAACAAACGCTTGGTGGAAAGGTAGCTGATCGCCTCATGGGTGTCTCCACCTCCACACCGGACAAGGGCATCGCCGTCATCACCGTCGACTTCCCTCCGGTCAACGCCCTTCCCGTACAGGGCTGGTACGACCTGGCCGACGCGGTGCGCGTGGCCGGCCACGACCCCGGCATCCGCTGTGTCGTCCTCGCCGCCGCGGGCCGCGGCTTCAACGCGGGCGTCGACATCAAGGAGATGCAGCGGGACACCGCGGCAGGCGGCCATGGCGTCCTCATCGGCGCCAACCACGGCTGCGCCGAGGCCTTTTCGGCGGTGTACGCCTGCGAGGTACCCGTGGTCGCGGCGGTGCACGGCTTCTGTCTGGGCGGCGGCATCGGTCTCGTCGGCAACGCGGATGCGATCGTGGCGAGCGACGACGCCACCTTCGGGCTGCCGGAGCTGGACCGCGGCGCGCTCGGCGCGGCCACCCATCTGGCCCGGCTGGTCCCCCAGCATCTGATGCGCGCGCTCTACTACACCTCGCGTACCGCCACCGCCGCCGAACTGCAGGCGCACGGCTCGGTCTGGAAGGTCGTCCCGCGCGCCGAACTGACCCGCGCCGCCCAGGACTTGGCGCGGGAGATCGCACAGAAGGACGGCACTCTCCTCCGTCTCGCCAAGGCCGCCCTCAACGGCATCGACCCCGTCGACGTCCGGCGCAGTTACCGCTTCGAGCAGGGCTTCACCTTCGAGGCGAACCTCAGCGGGGTCGCCGACCGCGTCCGCGACAGCTTCGGTACGCCCCACGGCGTACCGGCCAAGGAGGGCTGAGCCATGTCCGACAAGACCATGACGCCCGAGGAGGTCGTCTCCCGGCTGCAGAGCGGGATGACCCTCGGCATCGGCGGCTGGGGGTCACGCCGTAAGCCGATGGCGCTGGTGCGCGCGCTGCTCCGCTCCGACATCACCGATCTCACCGTGGTCTCGTACGGCGGGCCCGATGTCGGGCTGCTCGCCGCCGCGGGCCGGATCCGCAAGCTGGTCGCGGCGTTCGCGACCCTGGACTCGATCCCCCTCGAACCGCACTTCCGCGCGGCCCGTCAACGCGGCGCGTTCGCACTGACGGAGATCGACGAGGCGATGTTCATGTGGGGCCTGCACGCCGCCGCCAACCGGCTGCCGTTCCTCCCCGTACGGGCCGGTCTCGGATCGGACGTCATGCGCGTCAACCCCGGTCTGCGGACCGTCACCTCACCGTACGAGGACGGCGAGACCCTCGTCGCCGTGCCGGCCCTGCGCATGGATGCCGCGCTGGTCCATCTGAACCGTGCCGACCGCCTCGGCAACGGCCAGTACCTGGGCCCCGACCCGTACTTCGACGATCTGTTCTGCGAGGCGGCGGACCACGCGTATCTGTCCTGTGAACGGCTCGTGGACGACTTCTCCACCGCCGTCCCGCAGACCCTCCTGGTGAACCGGCACTCGGTCACCGGGGTCGTCGAGGCCCCCAACGGCGCGCACTTCACCTCCTGCGTCCCGGACTACGGCCGTGACGAGGCCTTCCAGAAGCTGTATGCGACCACGCCCTGGCCGGAGTTCGCCGAGCGGTTCCTGTCCGGGGACGAGAAGACCTATCAGTCCGCGGTCCAGACCTGGCACAAGGAGCAGACGTGAGCCGGACCAGCACCACGACCCGCGCCGAGTACTGCGTGATCGCCTGCGCCGACGCCTGGCGCGACAACGGCGAGGTGCTCGCCGGCCCGATGGGCCTGATCCCGTCGATCGGCGCCCGGCTCGCCAAGCGCACCTTCTCGCCCGACCTGCTGCTCACCGACGGCGAGGCGATGCTCGTGAGCGTCGACGGGGCGGCCGAGGGCTGGCTTCCGTACCGCCGGCATCTCACCATGGTCACCGGCGGCAGGCGCCATGTGATGATGGGCGCGAGTCAGCTCGACCGCTTCGGCAACCAGAACATCTCCTGCATCGGCGACTGGCAGCAGCCCGCCCGCCAGCTCCTCGGGGTGCGCGGCGCCCCCGTCAACACCCTCAACAATCCGGTGAGTTACTGGGTGCCGAAGCATTCGCGGCGGGTCTTCGTCGAGAAGGTCGACATGATCAGCGGGGTCGGGTACGACAGCGCGGCCGCCGCCGGCCCGTCCGCGACCCGCTACCACCGCATTCCGCGGGTCGTCTCGAACCTCGGCGTCCTCGACTTCGCGACCCCGGACCGGGCCATGCGGCTCGCCTCCGTCCATCCCGGTGTGACGGCCGAGGAGGTCCAGGCGGCGACCGGGTTCCGGCTCGCCCGGCCCCACGATGTGCCCTGCACCCGGGAGCCCACCGCCACGGAACTGCGGCTGATCCGGACGGTCATCGACCCGGACGGGCTGCGCGACCGCGAGGTGCCGCCGGTATGACGGCCACCACCGGGATCGAGACCCCGCTGACCAGGCTCGTCGGGGTGCGCCATCCCCTGGTGCAGACCGGCATGGGGTGGGTGGCCGGGCCCCGGCTCGTCTCGGCCGCGGCCAACGCCGGCGCCCTGGGCATCCTCGCCTCGGCCACCATGACCGTCGAGCAGCTGCGGGCAGCGGTCCACGAGGTCAAGTCCCGTACGGACGCGCCGTTCGGGGTCAATCTGCGGGCGGACGCGGGGGACGCGGCCGAGCGGGTGCGCCTGATCGTGGCGGAGGGCGTACGGGTCGCCTCGTTCGCCCTGGCCCCCTCCCGTGAGCTGATCGCCCGGCTCAAGGATGCGGGGGTCGTCGTCATCCCGTCCGTCGGGGCGCGCCGCCATGCCGAGAAGGTCGCGGCCTGGGGCGCGGACGCGGTCGTCGTACAGGGCGGGGAGGGCGGCGGGCACACCGGGAACGTCGCCACGACCGTGCTGCTCCCGCAGGTCGTGGACGCGGTCGACATCCCGGTGATCGCCGCGGGCGGCTTCTTCGACGGCCGCGGTCTGGTCGCGGCGCTGGCCTACGGTGCGGCGGGGGTCGCGATGGGCACCCGCTTTCTGCTGACGTCCGACAGCACCGTGCCGCCCACCGTCCAGGCCCGCTATCTGGCGGCGGCCGCCAAGGACATCACCGTCACCACGAAGGTGGACGGTCTGCCGCACCGGATGCTGCGCAGCGAGCTGGTCGAGACGCTGGAGCGGTCCGGGCGCGGCACCGCGCTGCTCCGGGCGGTGCGCCATGCCGCGTCGTTCCGGAAGCTGTCGGGTCTGAGCTGGGCTCAGATGGTCCGTGACGGCCTGGCGATGAGACATGGCAGGGACCTCTCCTGGAGCCAGGTCCTGCTCGCGGCCAACACACCCATGCTGCTGAAGGCGTCGATGGTCGAGGGGCGCACCGATCTCGGGGTGATGGCCTCCGGCCAGGTCGCCGGGGTGATCGAGGATCTTCCGTCGTGCGCGGGGCTGGTCGACCGGATCATGGCCGAAGCGTGCCGGACACTGGCCGCGCTGCCGCCGCACGCGCCGCGCTGAGCGGACCGCCGCTGCCGCGGCCCGGCCGGAGCGGGTACCGGCCGGGCCGCGGCAGGGTGCGCCGGACCGTCGTACCGTGGGTCCGTCAGAGACGCTCGATGATCGTGACGTTGGCCTGGCCGCCGCCCTCGCACATGGTCTGCAGCCCGAACCGGCCGCCGGTGCGCTCCAGTTCGTGCAGCAGGGTGGTCATCAGCCGGACGCCGGTCGCGCCGAGCGGGTGGCCGAGGGCGATGGCGCCGCCGTTGACATTGACCCGCTCCGGATCGGCGCCGGTCTCCTTCAGCCAGGCCAGCACCACGGGCGCGAACGCCTCGTTGATCTCGACCAGGTCGATGTCGCCGATCGACATGCCGGCCTTCTTCAGGGCGTACGCCGTCGCCGGGATCGGTGCGGACAGCATCCGGATGGGGTCCTCACCGCGCACCGACAGCTGGTGGATGCGGGCGCGCGGGGTGAGACCGTGCTCGGCCACCGCCCGCTCGGAGGCCAGGAGCATGGCGGCCGCACCGTCGGAGACCTGCGAGGACACCGCCGCGGTCAGCCGGCCGCCCTCGACGACCGGCGGCAGTCCGGCCATCTTCTCCAGCGAGGTGGTGCGCCGTGGTCCCTCGTCGGTGGTGACGTCCCCGTAGGCGACGAGCTCGCGGTCGAAGCGGCCCTCGTCGATGGCGCGGACGGCCCGCCGGTGCGAACGGAGCGCGAACTCCTCCATGTCCTCGCGGGAGAGGTGCCACTTGGCGGCGATCAGTTCGGCACCGTGGAACTGGTTGACGGGCGCCGCGCCGTAGCGGGCCCGCCAGCCCTCCGAGCCGGCGAACGGGCCGTCGGTCAGTCCCAGCGGGGCGGCGGCCTGCCGGCTGGCGAAGGCGATCGGGATCTGCGACATGTTCTGCACGCCGCCCGCGACCACCAGGTCCTGGGTGCCGGAGAGCACGCCCTGGGCCGCGAAATGGACGGCCTGCTGGGAGGAGCCGCACTGGCGGTCAATGGTGACGCCGGGCACCTCCTCGGGCAGTCCGGCGGCCAGCCAGCACGTCCGGGCGATGTCCCCGGCCTGCGGTCCCACCGTGTCCAGACAGCCGAAGACGACGTCCTCGACGGCGGAAGGGTCGGCGCCGGTGCGTGCCATCAGTGCCGTCAGTACATGGGCGCCCAGGTCGGCGGGGTGGACGGCGGACAGACCGCCGCCCTTCTTGCCGACCGGGGTACGGACCGCGTCAACGATGTAGGCCTCGGACATGAGGGTCTCCCTGGTCAGATTCTGCGGAGGTGCCGGTCGGTTCCGCAAGGCGATGCCGACGGCAGGTGCGGGCGGCGCGCTCCTGGGGACTGTCCGAGGGGTCGGACAGACCCTGGGGGCGGTTCGGTGCGCCCGGCCGGTGGCGGGCGGTGTCGCGTACCGGGCCTCCGGCCGGCGATGGCTCACGCATGCTGGGAGCTGACGGACACCGTTTCGCCGGTCATGTACGAGGCGTAGTCGCCGGCCAGGAAGACGATGACATTGGCGACTTCCCAGGGTTCGGCGTAGCGGCCGAACGCCTCGCGCTCGGTGAGCTCCGCGAGCAGCTCGGGGGTGGTCACCTTCACCAGATGCGGGTGCAGGGCGAGGCTGGGCGAGACCGCGTTGACGCGGACGCCGTACTCGGCGGCCTCCATGGCGGCACAGCGGGTCAGTGCCATCACCCCGGCCTTGGCCGCGGCGTAGTGGGCCTGGCCACGCTGGGCGCGCCAGCCGACGACGGAGGCATTGTTGACGATCACTCCGCCGCTGCCGGTGGCTTTCATCCGGCGCAGCGCCGCCCGGGTGCAGCGGAAGGTGCCGTTCAGCGTCACATCGAGGACCTTGCTCCACTGTTCGTCGGTCATCTCGACGAGATCGGCGGTGCCACCGAGCCCGGCGTTGTTGACCACGATGTCGAGCCGCCCATGGCGCTCTTCTGCCAGCTCCAGCAGGGCGTTGACCTGGTCTTCGTCGGTGACATCGCAGGGCAGGGAAGCCACTGTGCCCGCACCGAACTCCGCGGTGAGCGCCGCGGCGCTCTCCTTCAGCCGGCGCGCATGGGCGTCGCCGATGACGATGCGGGCGCCCTCCTCCAGGAACCTGCGGGCGGTGGCGCCGCCGATGCCGGCTCCGGCGGCCGCGGTGATGACGGCGGTGCGTCCGTCGAGCAGATGGTGGCCGGGTACGTAAGGGGGCGGTGTCATACGCGAGCCTCCAGCGGATGGTCTCCAGGCCGGTCCAGGTCCGGGCGATCCGGTCACGGAACAGCGAAGGCGCTCGCCGGTGGTGGGGCCTCGACGCTGCTCGTGGCGCTACGTTAACCTACCAAACACTTGTTAGAGAAGGAGGCGGATGGCGATGCCCGCTGCCCACGACGAGACGCCCCCGCACGACGGGCAACTCCCCTGCCCACCGAAGGCGGGCGCCTGATGGACCTCGCGTTCACCGCCGCGGACGAGGCGTTCCGGGCCGAGGCCCGCGCCTGGCTCGCCGGTCACGTACCCGCCACTCCCCTGCCGTCGCTGGAGACCGCGGAAGGATTCGCCGCCCACCGGGAGTGGGAGCACCGGCTCGCCGCGGACCGCTGGTCGGTCGTCTCCTGGCCCGAGGAGTACGGCGGCCGGGGCGCGTCACTCGTGCAGTGGCTGATCTTCGAGGAGGAGTACTACGCCGCGGGCGCCCCCGGGCGGGTCGGCCAGAACGGCATCAGCCTGCTCGCCCCGACCCTCTTCGAGCACGGCACCGAGCAGCAACGCGCCCGCGTGCTCGGCCCCATGGCGCGCGGTGAGGTCATCTGGGCGCAGGCCTGGTCGGAGCCGGAGTCCGGGTCGGATCTGGCGTCGCTGCGCTCGGCCGCCGTACGGACCGGCGGCGGCTGGCTGCTGAGCGGACAGAAGACCTGGTCGTCCCGGGCCGCGTTCGCCGACCGCGCCTTCGGGCTGTTCCGCAGCGACCCGGACGCCGCCCGGCCGCACCAGGGGCTCACCTATGTGATGTTCCCGCTGGACGCACCGGGCGTGACGGTACGCCCCATCGGCCGCCTCGACGGCAAGCCCGCCTTCGCCGAACTCTTCCTCGATGAGGTCTTCGTGCCCGATGCGGAGGTCATCGGCGAGCCGGGGCAGGGCTGGCGGATCGCGATGAGCACCGCCGGCAAGGAACGCGGTCTGACGCTGCGCAGTCCGGGCCGCTTCACCGCGGCCGCCGAGCGGCTGGCCGCGCTGTGGCGCGAGGCCCCCGAGGGGGCCGGCCCGGCCCTCCGCGACCGGGTGGCCGATGCCTTGATCGGCGCCCGCGCCTATCAGCTCTTCACCTATGCCCACGCCTCGCGCCTCACCGCCGGTGAGGGAGGCGCCCCCACTGGCGGGCAGCCGGGAGTGGGGGACCTCGGCGCCGAGTCGAGCCTGAACAAGGTCTTCTGGTCCGAGCTGGACCTCGCCCTGCACGAGACCGCCCTGGACCTGCTCGGCCCGTACGGGATGCTCGCCGATGACGCCGAGGAGGCGCCCGCGCACGGGAGGTGGGCCGAGGGCTACACCTTCTCGCTAGCCGGGCCGATCTATGCCGGCACCAACGAGATCCAGCGCGACATCATCGCCGAGCGGCTGCTCGGCCTGCCGAAGGGACGCCGGTGATGCGGTTCCTCCTGACCGATGAGCAGCGGGAGTTCGCGCACATGCTGGACGGCATGCTGGGGGCGTCCGGCACACCGGCCGTGGCGCGGGCCTGGGCGGCCGGGGAGCACCGGCCGGGGCGGGCACTGTGGGCGCGGATCGCGGAGGCGGGGGTGTTCGGGCTCGCCGTCCCGGAGCGGCACGGCGGGACGGGGCTGCTGCCGGTCGAACTGGCGCTTTCCTTCACGGAGTTGGGACGGCATGCCGTTCCGGGTCCGCTGGTGGAGACGGTGGCGGCCGCCGCGTTCCTGGAGCATCTGGGCGCGGACTCCATGGCCGGGGAATGGCTGCCGCGGATCGCCGCGGGCGGGGCCGTCCTCAGCCTGTGCGCCGGGGCGGGTCCGTACGCCCTGGACGCGGATGCCGCCGACGCCGTCCTCGTTGTGGCGGGCGACACGGTGTGCCGTACGGACGCCCACGGCCCGGTGCAGGCCTGCCTCGATCCGGCCCGGCGGCCGGCCCGCCCGCTCGGTGGCACGGTGGTGGCCGAGGGCCCCGCGGTGACCGCGGCCGCCGCGCACGCCGTCGAGATCGCACGGCTGGCCACCGCCGCGCAGTCCCTCGGCCTCGGCCGCGCCCTGCTGGCGGCGACGGTGTCCTACGTCAAACAGCGCACCCAGTTCCGGGTGGCCATCGGCTCGTTCCAGGCGGTCAAGCACCGGCTGGCGGACACCCTCATCGGGCTGGAGTTCGCCCAGCCGCTGGTCCATGCGGCGGCGCTGGCGGTGGCGGCGGGTGCCCCCTCGGCGGGCCGGGAGGTGGCGGCGGCGAAGGTCGCGGCGGGCGAGGCCGGCCATACCGCGGCGCGGACGGCACTCCACCTGCACGGCGCCCTCGGTTACACGGAGGAGCTGGACCTCTCGCTGTGGATCCGCAAGGCCCGTCCACTGCGGGACGCCTGGGGCACTCCGGCGGACTGCCGCGCCCGCGTGCTCACCGGCTGACCGCTGGGCGCCCGCACTCTAGAAGCTGAAGCTCATGAATGCCCCATAGCCGCCGTCGGCCGCCTCGGTGAAGAAGGCGACAAGTTCCTCATAGTGGTACTCGAGCGAGCCCAGCGAGACGGGTGGGTATCCCCGTTCCTTCTTCATCTGCTCCGGGTCGTAGTGGACCGCAAGCCGCTCCCATGGGGTCGCCCGCAGTTGCCGGGCCACACTCTCGATCTGCTCCGCAGACCACCCGAACAGGGTGCCGTCCTCCAGGATCTGGGACCCGTCCATCAGGAACTCCAGCCGCACGTCCGTCTCGTCGAGCAGGAACTGGAGGTCGGCCCACGCCTTGTCCGGGCCACCGTAGGGGCGATTCGACTTCGAGAGGCTGTCGCTGGAATACAGCTCGGAGAGGTATTCCTCGGCCCAGCTCGGCTCCTTCTCGGCCCTGTCCAGCTCCTCCGTGGTCGCGCCGATGAACCCCACACTCACACCCATGACAAGCAATCCCCCTTGCTCTACCGCCCGTTCGACCCATTTCTCGAACGGTGATGCGAGTGTTCCACACGGCTCTGACAATCGGGCGGTGCCTCGCGACAACCGCATGCCGCATGCCGGATGCCGCATGCCGGATGCCGGACCACCATGGGCAGGAACTGCCCCCGGTCGCGCTCCGCGAGTGCGCTGCCTACAGGCGCCGGCGGTCCCGCTCGTCCAGGTCGGCCAGCATGGCATCGGCCAGGTCCCGTTCGGAGGCGTAGTAGCGCTCCGACCACTTCAGGACAAGCGCGGGATAGGCCCAGGCCTCCTCGCCGCCGGCGTCCTCGACGTCCACCTCGGCGCGCCGGCGCATGGTCTCCGCGTACTCCCGGTGCCGGCCCAGCACATCCCGCATCCGGTCGGTCTCCAGCAGATGGCCCAGCCACATCCGCAGCATCACGCCGTGCTTGAGGACGGGGGGCTCCACGGGCGCCTCGTGTGCCCAGTGGCGCACCGCCGCCATCCCCTCGTCGGTGATCACATAGACCCGCTTGTCGCGGTTGCCGGTCTCCTGGGCGACCATCCGCGCGGTGACGTAACCGACCTTCTCCAGACGCTTCAGCTCGCCGTAGATCTGGCTGAAGGACGGGCTCCAGTAGAAGAGGCGCAGCGACCAGTCGGACCATTTCTTGAGGTCGTAGCCGGACAGCTCCTCACCGAAGGAGAGCAGCCCCAGCACCGCCCAACTGGTCGCCGGCAGCACCGGTCGCTCGGTATCGCCGGTGTCCGCGGCGCCCGCCCTCGTCTCCGTCACGTGCCGCATCCTACGGTCCGCGCCGGTCCCCCGCCCGGCCGCGCATCGCCAACTCCCGTCCTGCTTCGTGGCATTCCTGCTAGAGCTATGTCTGTTGGAAACACCTCCAGGAGGTGGCCCCGGCGCGGACCGGGCGCCGCCGGGCGGGAGGCTCCCGAGTGGCAGGGGTCACCCCGGCACCGCGCCGCGGCAGAGGGCGGTCGAGGCGCGGCCGTTCGCGGAGTCCGGGGCGGCGGCCGGGCGCCGGGGCGACTGCGCGGTGCGGACCCGGACCCGCTGGCCAATAGTGGAATGGTGAGCCCGCAGCAGGGAGGTTCCCCGGGGTCCGGGCCGCGGCGTTCGGCCGGCGGGCCCGTCAGGGCCGGGCTGCGCCGGCTGCGCTACCTGCTGGAGCACGGCAAACACGGACTGCAGGGGCACCGCACGGTGGTCGGCAACGCGGTCCGGGTGACGACGGCCTCCTGTGCCGCGTTCTATCTCTGCCGCTACGGGCTCGGCCTGACCGTCATGTCCGTCTACGCCGCCTTCACCGTGGTGTCGCTCGGTGCGCTCGCCCGGATTCCCGGTTCCGGGCGTCAGCGCGCCATGACCACTCTCACCGCGATCCCCGCCGGGCTCGTGCTGGTCACGCTGGGCACGCTGCTCGCCGTCCAGACCTGGGCAGCCGTCCTCGGCATGCTCGCCATCGGCTTCATGGTGGCGTACGCGGGCACCACCGGCCCGCGGATCGCCGGGGCGGCGCCCGGGATGCAGCTGCTTTACATCCTGCCGTGCTTCCCGCCGTACGCCCCGGACTTCCTGGGCCAGCGGTTGGCCGGCTTCCTTCTGGGCGCGGTCCTGCTCGCACTGGCCCAGCGCTTCCTGCTGCCCGAACCGGAGACCCCGTCCTTCCGCCGGCTGCTGGCCGACGCCGCCGACGCCGCCGCGCGCCTGGCCGACCATCACGGCGGGACCCCTCCCGTACAGGCGCTCGCCCAGGCGCACACGGCCGGGGAGGCGCTCCGTCCCGCCTGTGTGCCGCCCGCCGACCGTCCTGCCTCCCCCACCCTCCCCCACAAGGCCATGGCACACGCCGCCGAAGCCGTCCGCACCCTGCTGGCGCGGCTGGACGACCTGCACACCGGGGCCGGGCCGCACC
This sequence comes from Streptomyces sp. NPDC048637, assembly GCF_040650675.1. Lineage (NCBI taxonomy): Bacteria > Bacillati > Actinomycetota > Actinomycetes > Kitasatosporales > Streptomycetaceae > Streptomyces > Streptomyces sp. NPDC048637. The sequence goes on along the minus strand of NZ_JBEZHQ010000007.1, from coordinate 70,535 downwards.
GGGAGTACCAGCCGGAGACGGTGGTGCTGCTGGAGGGCATCAGCGTCGCGGCCCGCGAGGCGGCGGACGCGCTGCGGCAGGGGAAGCGGCTGCGGCCCGGCGGGGGACCGTCCGCCACGGCCCTGCAGGAAGAGCTGGCCCCGGTCCGCGCCCACCAGGCCGTGGACACCCTGGAACGGCTGGGCGCCGACGACCGGCTGGTCTATCTGCGCCGCCGGTCCCAGGTGGTACAGGCCGCCGACTGCGCCGTCGTCCTGGTCCTGGCCACCCGGCTGATGCTCGGCGACCGTTCCGTCGAACGGAGCCCCGCCGGGCACACCTTCGCCTACGCGCGCACCCGCGCCCCCGAGCTGTGGTGGCAACGGCTGACCATGCACCTCACACCCCGCTCGGTGATCTTCCAGAACGCCTGCCGGTTCGCGCTCGGGCTGGCCGCGGCACGGGCCATCGCCGGGCTCCTCGACCTGCAGCACGGCTTCTGGGTCCTGCTCGCCACGCTCACCCTGACCCGTACCACCAGCCTGGAGACCTGGTCCGCGGTCCGGCAGGCGCTGACCGGCACGCTGGTCGGTGCGGTGCTGGCCGGCGGGATGCTGGCGCTGGTGCACGACCGGGACACGGTGTACGCCGTCGTGCTGCCCGTGGTCATGCTGGTGGCGTTCACCGCGGGGCCGTTGCGCGGGCTGGCCTGGGCGCAGGGCGGCTTCACCCTGGTCGTGGCCACGCTGTTCGCTCAGGTCTCCCCCGTCACCTGGCAACTGGCCCCGGTCCGGCTGGTGGATGTGCTGGTCGGCAGCGTCATCGGGCTGGCCTGCGGACTGGTGGCCTGGCCACGGGGCGCGGGCAGCGAGGTGCGCAGAAGCATGGCGGGGCTGTGCTCGGCCATCGCGGACGCCATCGGGCACACCACCGCACGGGTCGTCGAACGCTCCGGCAGCACCGATATCTTCGCCCTCAACCGCGCCCTCAGCCTCGCGCAGGAGAGCCTGGCCCAGTACGAGTCCGAGCCGCGGGAGGATGCCTGGCAGCCGGACTGGCCCGCGCTGCTGGTCGCCGGGAAGGACGCGCGACGCGGTGAGCGGCTGCTGCCCGGCCGTCCCGGCCGGATCGCCTCGCCGGAGGTCGGCACCTGGCTGCGCCACGCCGCCGACCGGACGGCGGCCGACTACCGGTCCCTCGCCCAACACCTCTGTACGGACCACGGCACGCTCCAGGCCGATCCGCAACCGCTGGATATCCGCGCCCTGTTGGCGGTCACTCCGGCCATCCCGCACGACAGCCCCGACACGGAAGCCCGCGCGGTCTCCGCCGCGCTGCTCCTCGACTCGGTGATCTGGCTCGATGCCCTCACCGCCGATCTGACCCGTATCCACAAAGAGATGTGACGCCTTTGCCGCCCGCCCCGGGGACCACTGCCGCCGTGGCCTCCCCCTGTCCGGTGCCGTGGTGCGCGCCGGGCCGGGCGGATGGCACCGGGCGGGGCGTGCCCGGTTCCGGCTGCCCGGGTGCGGATGGGGTTGCTGGCCCTGATCCTGAAGCAGTGGAGTCGTGTGCGACATGTCGCGTCGCGTCTCCCGGGCACCCGGCACGGCAGGAGCACGAGGCATCAGCACAAGGCACCCGACAAGGCAGCATGTCGCGGTACCGCCGTGACAGCGGAACGGACACACATGAGCAATGGATTCATGGGTCCGGAGGGTTACGGCCCGGACCCGTTCGGTGACTTCCTCGCGCGCTTCTTCGGTTCCGCGCAGTCCGCGGGCGGCGAGCAGGGGCAGCCCATGCCCCGGCAGGCGGACATCGCGCGCATGATGAGCGCGCCCGCCCGGGATCTGGTGACCTCCGCAGCCGCCTACGCCGCCGAGCACGGCAGTCCCGAGCTCGGCACCGAGCACCTCCTGCGGGCCGCCCTGGCGGCCGAGCCGACCCGCACCCTGCTGCAGCACGCGGGGGCGGATCCCGATGCGCTGGCGGCCGAGATCGACCGCGCCGCCGGTACGGGCCCGAAACAGACCAGTGTCGCCGTGACGCCCGCGGTCAAGCGGGCCCTGCTGAGCGCGCACGAGCTGGCCCGGGACAACGGTGCCTCGTACATCGGCCCGGAGCATGTGCTGGACGCGCTGGCGGCCAATCCGGACTCGGCGGCGGGGCGCATCCTGAACCTCGCCCACTTCGAGCCGCACGCCGCCCCGCAGGGCGGTCCCGGCGCTGCGCACCCGGGCACCGAGCACGGCGCCGCACCGAAGCACGACACCCCGACGCTCGACAAATACAGCCGCGATCTGACCGACCTGGCCCGCGCGGGCCGGATCGACCCGGTCATCGGCCGCGGGGAGGAGATCGAGCAGACCATCGAGGTGCTCTCCCGCCGGGGGAAGAACAACCCGGTGCTGGTCGGCGACGCGGGGGTCGGTAAGACCGCGATCGTCGAGGGCCTGGCCCAGCGCCTCGCCGACGGGGAGGTCCCCGAAACCCTGGCGGGGCGTCGCGTCGTCGCCCTGGACCTGACGTCCGTCGTCGCCGGCACCCGCTACCGCGGCGACTTCGAGGAGCGGATGAACGCCATCATCGAGGAGGTCCGCGCGCACCCCGACTCGCTGATCGTCTTCATCGACGAGCTCCACACGGTCGTCGGGGCCGGCGGCGGCAGCGGGGACGGCGGCTCCCTGGAGGCGAGCAATATGCTCAAGCCCGCCCTCGCGCGCGGGGAGCTGCATGTCATCGGCGCCACCACCCTGGAGGAGTACCGGCGGCACATCGAGAAGGACGCCGCGCTCGCCCGGCGCTTCCAGCCCATCCTGGTGCCCGAGCCGAGCGTCTCCGACACCGTGGAGATCCTGCGCGGGCTGCAGGACCGCTACGAAGCGCATCACCAGGTGCGCTACACCAAGGAGGCGCTGCTGGCGGCGGTCGAGCTCTCGGACCGCTATATCGCCCACCGTTTCCTCCCCGACAAGGCGATCGACCTGCTCGACCAGGCGGGCGCCCGGGTCCGGCTCCGTTCGGGCGCCAAGGCCACCGACGTTCGTGATCTGGAACGCGAGGTGGAACAGCTGGTCAGGGACAAGGACCAGGCGGTCGCCGCGGAGCAGTACGAACGGGCCACCGAGCTGCGGGACCGGATCGCCGACCTCACCGCACGGATCGAGGCCGGCCAGCCGGAGCCGCCGAACGACTGCCACATCGTGCAGGTCACCGCGGAGGACATCGCGGAGATCGTGTCGCGGCAGACCGGCGTGCCCGTGAGCAGTCTGACGCAGGAGGAGAAGGAGCGGCTGCTCGGACTGGAGGAACGGCTGCACACCCGGGTGATCGGACAGGACGACGCGGTCACGGCCGTCTCCGACGCGATCCTGCGCTCGCGGGCCGGACTCGCCGACCCCGACCGCCCGATCGGCAGCTTCCTCTTCCTCGGCCCGACCGGCGTGGGCAAGACCGAACTGGCCCGCGCGCTCGCCGAGTCGCTGTTCGGCAGCGAGGAGCGCATGGTGCGGCTGGACATGAGCGAGTATCAGGAACGGCACACCGTCAGCCGGCTGGTGGGTGCGCCCCCGGGGTACGTCGGCCACGAGGATGCGGGCCAGCTGACCGAGGCGGTGCGCCACCACCCCTATTCGCTGCTGCTGCTCGACGAGGTGGAGAAGGCGCACCCCGATGTCTTCAACATGCTGCTGCAGGTCCTCGACGACGGCCATCTGACCGACTCCCAGGGCCGCACGGTCAACTTCAAGAACTCCGTCATCGTGATGACCAGCAACCTCGGCTCGGATGCGCTCAGCGGCGGCCGGGGAGTGCTCGGTTTCGGTCCGGACATCTCGGGGGCGGAGGCCGGCGACGGCGCGCGGGAACGGGCGCTGAGCTCCTTGCGCGAGCACTTCCGCCCGGAGTTCCTGAACCGGCTCGACGAGATCATCGTCTTCCGCCGGCTCACCGACGATCAGCTGCGTCAGATCACCGGACTGCTGCTCGACGGGACCCGCCGCAGGCTGCACGCCCAGGACATCTCCGTGGAGTTCACCCCCGGCGCCGTGGACTGGCTCACCCACCGCGGCCACCAGCCCGAATACGGGGCCCGGCCGCTGCGGCGCACGATCCAGCGCGAGATCGACAACGTGCTCTCGCGGCTGCTGCTCGACAGTGCGCTGTCGCCCCATGACGAGGTGCGCGTCGAGGTGGAGAACAACGAGCTGGCGTTCCGTACCGGCAAGCAGGAGCAGGAGTCCGGGTGAATGCGCTGGGCCCGCGCGACACGTCCCAGGGGCGCCATGAGTCGCCGGAAGAGCGTGCCGACCGGCGGTGGAACGAGTTGCTGCAAGAGGTGCGGGTCATCCAGACCGGCGTGCAGATCCTCTTCGGGTTTCTGCTCACCGTCGTCTTCACCCCGCGCTTCACCACGCTCGGACAGACCGACCAGACCATCTACGTGGTGACGGTCCTGCTGGGGGCGGCCACGACCGGGGCGCTGATCGGGACGGTGACCTTCCACCGGCTGGTCACCGGTCACCGGTTGAAGCCGGAGACGGTGCTCTGGGCCGCGCGCCTGTCCCTGGTCGGGATCGTGCTCCTGCTGGCGACGGTCGCCTCCGCACTGCTGCTGATCCTGCGCATCGCCATGGACGACTCCGCCGTCCCCTGGATCGTCACCGGGATCGTCGGCTGGTTCATGCTCTGCTGGTTCGCGCTGCCCGCCTGGGTGCTGCACCGGTACTCGGGCAATGACTGAGCGCACATCCCGGGGCCCGGGGTGCTCCCCGCTGGAGGGACGGTGGTCCAGGGACGGGACACGTCCGACCGGAGGCCGAACGCCCGGGCGGCGGGGCGCGTCTGACCACGTGGCACCGTACGGAGGGCGGCCCACCGGGTACTACGGCGCTCCGCGCATCTGACGCACCCGGCAAGGGCGCGGGCCGGGCCCCCGGTCGGGGTCCCGGCCCGCGCCCTTGGCGGCCGCAGTTCGGTCGGCGGTTACGCGCCTACGGCGGCCGTGCCCAAGCGGCGCGGGCGGTAGAGCAGCGCCGCACCCGCGAACCCGGCGCTGACGATCGCCAGCCCCACCGCGAGCAGTTCCGGCCACATGCCGGTGTCGCCCAGGCCGCTGCCCAGCGGGGCGAAGACCCCGGCCCGGGACAGGGCGTGCAGCGCGATGATGATCATGGCCCCGGCGGCACTCACCGTCCAGACCAGCGCGGTGTCGTGCATCGCCAGCCAGCCGGCCAGCAGCAGGTAGACGATGGCGATGGCCATCGAGAGCCCGGCGGCCGCCTGGGCACCCTGCAGGTGCGACGAGTTCACCGGCAGATGGCTCAGCCCGCACAGCGCCAGCGCCAGGGCCGCGGGCCAGCGCAGTACGGACCGCAGCACGCCGGGGACCGCGTAGCCCGGCTGGCGGGGCGCCTCGTCCGCGGGCGCCCAGCGCGGACCACCCTGCGGCATGGCGCCGGCGGGCCGATGGGACCACGGGGGACGGTTGGGCGGCTGGTTCATCGCGTGCTCGCTCTGCCCGGTGTACAGCGGCTGCCCGTCGCGGCCCAGAGGGCGGACATCGGGGTCGAGCACGTGCATGGACGCGGTGCGCTCCGGCTCGACGGGGTCAGCGGGACCGCCGGGGCCACCGAAACCGCCGAAGCCACCGGGACCACCGGGGCCGGGCGGGAAGGGATCGACGAGGCCGTGCACATCGGCACCGCCGCCGTTCGTCCGGTCGAAGAGCTCGATCAGCTGCGCGACCTCCTCCACGGACCGGTCGACGGCCACCGCACGCAGTGCGTCATGGCTCGATTCCGCGGTGTGCGGGGTGGCGCTGAGCATGTCGAAGAGCGCGGCGACCTCGCTCACCGGACGGGATACGACCGCCATACGCAGGGCTTCGTCGCCGGGGTTGGGAACGTCGCCACTCCGCTTGAGCCGTTCCACAAGGGCGGCGACTTCCTCCAGGGGCCGATGGGTGACTGCCTCCCACAGAAGGGTGCGGGCCGAGTTTTTCTCAGGGGTCATGGGCGGAAAGTGCTCGCCGGGTTCTGTCGAGGACAACTCGGCGTCGCCCCCACAAAGAGCTGGTTCGGATGACATGGAGGGACTCCACTGAACGAGGGGAGCGTCAAACACCAGAAGCGCTGACACTCGGCGGACTTTGAGCGTGCTGTGCTTCAGCCAACGTCCCTACGGGCTGCCCTCGCCATTCAGGAAGGCCATCCGGTGGAGACACGCCGGTACACCCGGGCGTGCCGCGGCCGGGGGCCGTGTTCCGGCCCGGACTCGATTCGGTTCCGCACACCCGGTGAAAGCCGGTTCCGCACACCCGGTGAAAGGAGATGCGCGACGCCTGTTCCGCTCCGGGAATTACGCCCGGATACCCGCCCATACAGAGCGTGACGTCCGAGGTGCCAAGGGCGGCCGACCCTGATTAGCTGGTAAATGCAGCTCTCCATACACCGTTCAAGGACAGATCATGAGCGCATCAGGAGAATCACGCGCACGAATCCAGCAGATGCGTGACAAGGCCCAGGAACTGCAGGCGGCCGCGGAGCGGGCCGGCGACCCGGAGGAGCGGAAGCGGCTTCAGGAGAAGGCACGCAGGCTCCAGTCCCAGAGTGAGCAGGAAAGCGGTATGGCCAGCGGAGACATCTACCCTGCCGACTGAGGCCCCGCGGTGCCCGCCCCGATGGCGGGAGCACACACAGAGAGATGACGGGACGCAGCCCCTGGCCGCGTCCCGTCCGCTGTCTTCCGTCACACCGTGAAGGGCTGCTGCTCCAGAAATGCGTCGCCGGGCCGGCCGGACACATACAAGTTGGGGCTCTGGGTGGGCGGCATGTTGCGCACGATGTCGCGGTGAAAGGCGCGGTAGCCGCCGCGGAACGCCCCGTCGTTCCAGACGTCGAGCAGCGTCCCGGTGAATTTTCCGTTGACATTCCCGTCGGAGGCCAGCTGATTGTCCTGGCAGGCGGAGATGAGCAATGCGTCGGTGTCCGTCGCGCGGCTCTTGTGGGTGGCGAGATCGCGCTGGAGCTCTTGGAAGAACTCCTTGTCCCGCTGATAGATCTCGTGCTGCTGCACCACGGGCATCAGACGCGATGTCTGCTCGATCCGGCCGGGGTCGCGGGTCTGGAACTGCTCCTCCATGGCCTCGGGGCTGAGGACCTCGCGCACCTCGATACCGGTGCCGCTGTGACAGCAGTCGAGCAGGGCCAGAATCCGCACGCCCTGGGCGAAGCGGGCGAATTCCCGGTGCAGCTCGTCGTCGAGGAATTCCCGGTCGTAGAGCACCAGGGTTTCGTCGAAAGTGTCCGGCTCCTCGTCGGACCCCTCGGTGTTCGGGATCTGGCCGCCGTGGCCCGAGTACGTGAACAGCAGGATGTCGCCGCTCTTGAGGGTCTTGGCCGCCTTGCGCAGTTCGGCGGTCACCTGCTTCGCGGTTCCCTGGGCGGTGAGCAGGGTGGTCGCGTCGAATCCGGCATCGCCGGCCAGCCGGGCCATGTCACGCGCATCGTTTTCGCAGGCGACGAGTTCACCGTCCCAGCCGCCGTATTTGGCGGCATCGACCTGGTTGAGTCCGAGGTGGAGGGAGAGGCCGGTGGCCATGGGAACTCCTTAGCACGTGCGCGGTGGGGGCTACGCCTGGATGCGTTCCGTGGCCCGTCGGCGTCCGAACGCGGCGCCCCGCCCAACCGCCTGAACGGTCCCGCGCAGGCGGAGCGTCGCCGGTGCGCGCGGCTGTTCGAGTGGCTTCGAGGTGGGCACCGATCGGCGGTCCGCACCACCGGGAAGCGGTTATCGCATGATCCCATCAGATTCCCCACGGGCCGCCGGCGCGACGGCCGGGACCACGTCCCGGCCGCCCCTGGCGGACCGTGCGGGCTATGACGAGCGCTTCCTCGGGGTTCCGGTACCGCTGCCGCTGCCCAGCCATCCCGAGGTGGAGACGGTGGTGCTGCCGTACACCCACTTCACCGTGGTGCTGCGCCCGGACCGGCGGATGGCGGCGGCCACCGCGGTCTGTATCGACGGGCAGCGTCTGCAGGAGCATGTGCCACGGGAGAGCAGCTGGGCATTCGATCCCCGGCTGGACAAGGCCCATCAGACGGGCAACGACGTGTACCGCGGCAACTCCCTGGACAAGGGACATCTGGTGCGCCGGCTCGACCCCGTGTGGGGTGGGGCCGCGGAGGCGAACCAGGCCAATGAGGACACCTTTCACTACACGAACGCCGCCCCGCAGGCGGATGTCTTCAACCAGGGCAAGAAGCTGTGGCAGGGGCTGGAGAACTTTCTGCTCGACCACGCCGCCGACTTCGACCGCAAGCTCGCCGTCCTCACCGGGCCCGTACTCCACGACTCCGACCCGCCGTACCGGGGCGTACAAGTGCCGCTGCGCTTCTGGAAGGTGGCGGCGTTCCTCCAGGACGGCTCACTGGCGGCGACAGCGTACGTCCTCGACCAGAGCCCCGATCTGACCCGGGACGCCGAACGGGCCCTGGCCGGTGCGCAGGTGGGCGCGCCGCCACCGCTGGGTGCGTTCCGGACGTTCCAGGTGCCGGTGAAGGATGTCGCCGAGCTGACCTCGCTGGACCTGGGGCCCCTGCCCGCCGTCGATCTGATGCCCGTCGTACGTGCCCCGGGCGAGCGCTGGAAGCGGCTCGCGTCGCACGACGACATCGTGCTGCAGCGCAGCTGAGGCCGGGAGGCGCGAGCAATGCGACCCAGGGTCGTCTATGTCCACGGAAACGGGAACAAGGTCCGCTCGGAGCTGCTCAAGTCCCAGTGGGACACAGCGCTGTTCGGCAGGGACATGGCCGGGGCGTCGCGGATGGCGTACTGGGCCCCGGTGCGGTATCCGGCACCGCTCCCCGATTTCCGGCCGGATCCGCTGGACGGCCGGGCGGAGCTGATCGAGGAGCTGCCGGCCGCTCCGGACCGGGCCGGGGCGGAGCCGCCGGAGGAGTTCGTGGCGCGGACGCTGGGTGAAGCGCGGCTCGAAGCAGGTGAGATCGGGCTGGAGGGGCGGGCCGGGGCCGATGAGAGCGCGCTGGTCGACTGGCTGCGGGACATGACGTATCTCGCGGACACGCTGGCACAGGCCGGGGAGCGCGAGGAGCCCGGTGCGGAGCTGCCGCTGGAGGCGCTGCCGATGCCCCGGTCGGGCCGCACGGCGGTGTTCCGGCTGCTGGTCAAGCATGCCTTCAAGGACGTGCACGCCTACTTCTTCGGCGGGGCGGGGCCGGCGATGCGTGAGGTGGTCAAGGAGACGCTGGCGGGTGTGGACGGCGGCCCGCTGGTGGTGATCGGCCACAGCCTGGGAACGATCATCGCCTACGAGGTGCTGATGGAGCAGGGGCGGGAGGTGGAGCTGCTGGTCACCGTCGGATCGCCGCTGGCGATCTCCGAGGTGCAGGACCATCTGGCGCGGCCGCCGGCGGTCCCCGGCGGGGTGGCGGCCTGGCACAACGCCTCGGACCTGCGGGATCTGGTGGCCCTCGACCACACGCTGCGACCCGAGTACGCCCCGCAGGAACGGGTCACCGATCTGCTGGTCACGAATGACAGCAGCAATCACCACGGCATCAGCGAATATCTGTCGCAGCACGACGTCAGGGCACCGGTGCAGCGGATCTTCGACGGTACCGGGTAGGTGCGGTATGCCGTTGACCGAGACGGAGTGGGACCTGGTCACCACGTGGGTGCGGAACTATCTGCTCGACACCACCGATCCGCATACGCAGCTCGCCCAGTACGGATTCCCGCCGGAATTCGTCGGCGCGCTGCGGCTGACCCACACCAGCACGGACAACGCCCGCACGCTCGTGCACCAGTCACGCACGGATATCCAGCGGCAGCTGCGACTCGTCGAGGCCCTCACCACGATCGACCGGCTGGCCGTGCTTCCGGACATCGTGAAGGCCCAGGAATTCCTGGCCCGGCTGCGGGAGGACTTCCGCGCCCACGCCGCACGGGACAATTTCCGTACCTGTGTCCTCAAGAACGGCACCGAGGCCTTCATCGACCGCCAGGACCTGCGGGAAACTCTGCGCCGGTTCATCGCGGACCCCCACAAATTCATTCTGCTGGTCGACGGCGAGCCGGGCAGCGGCAGGTCGTACACCTACAGCTTTCTCCGCCATATCGGACAGCACAGCGGCTTCCGTCCGGTGCGCGTCACCCTGTCGCACACCGCCACCGCCGCCAAGGTCGTCCGGCGGCTGGCCGACTTCGTCGCCGATCCGCAGGAGGGCGCCGCACCGCTGAACCCCACGGAACTCAACGACCTGCTGCCGTCGATCGACGAGGCCGCGCACTGGGTGGCCGGCCGGGCCACCGCCGTCGAGGAGCGCTTCTGGCTGGTCCTCGACGAATGCGACAAACTCGATCCCAGCTCCGATGTGTGGGACTTCATCGGACAACTCGGCATGGCCATCTACGAGCACGCCGCCGTACGCGGAGATCAGGCGCCCCGGCTGGTGCTCCTCGGGTACGGGCGCTCGATGCGTCAACTCCCTTACGACCTGCGGGGAAATCTGACCTGGGACACCGCGCGGATCGCCGAACCCGACGATCTGCGCACCTTCTTCGACCAGGCCTTCCATGAGTCACCACCGGAGATCCTCGGTACGGGGCAGCTGCGGGAATCCGCCATCGCCACGCTGGTGGACGCGGCCGTGCACGAGGTGCTCCAGGCCACCGGGGGGAACGGCGCAGACCGCGAAAGCTATATGCGCAAGCTCTGCACGGCAGCGGAGGGGGCCATCCGTGTCTACCAGTCCCTCTGACCGTCCCGCGGTGGACCCGTCCGCGGCACGGGAGTTGTTCGTCGCCCGCCTGCGCGCGGAGCTGCACATGGGCGAGGAGCGGACCCAGGAGGTCTCCGACGCCCGCCGCGCCTACCGCGAGGCGGCCTGTCTGCTGGGCCGGTTCGATCCCCAGTGGCTCCGGCTGCCCAGTGAGGTGGCCGCCACCGGCGGCGCCGTCCTGGAACTGGTCGACGACTGCACGACCATGGGGATGCAGGACCAGGCCGGATGGTCCCTCAAGTCCGATGTCAGGGACCGGACGCTCCGCGGGCTGGCCGGGCCCGAGGCCGCCCGGCGCGTCCTGGAGTGCCATCTCGATCAGCTTCCCGCCGAACCCGGTCCGGAGCGCTTCTGTCTGGCCTATCTCTCCGGCCGCCCCCCGGCAACGGACCGGCTCACCACCGACGAGCTGGCCGACGCCCTCCAGGCGGTGCTGTGGCTCTCCCGGGTGCCGGGCACGACCGGGCTGCCGGACACCGCGGAGCTGCAGCTCACCCTGGAGCGGGCCAGGCTGCTCGATCCCCTGGAGCGCCTCGTACGGTGGCCGTTCCAGGGGCGTACGCGCGAACTCGCGGAGCTACGGGACTACGTCCTCCTGCCCGGCGGGGCCCCGGCGGCCGGAGCGCAGCCGGACGGTCGTCCGCAGCGCCCGACGCCGGTCCCCCCGCTGGTCGTGCACGGTCCCGGCGGGATGGGCAAGACCACGCTCCTCGCCAAGTTCGTGCTCGACAGCATCCATGACCCGGCCGGCTGCTTCCCCTTCGCCTATATCGACTTCGAGCGGCCCACCCTCTCGATCCAGGAACCGGTCACGCTGATCGCCGAGGCGGCCCGGCAGCTCGGCATCCAGTTCCCGGCCCACCGCGCGGAGCTGGACGCGCTGGCGCACGAGTGCCAGCAGGCGGCCCGCAGCCAGCGCGAGGGCCAGGAGCGGGTGAGCCAGCTGCATGAACTCGCCACGACCCGGGCCGTGCTGGGACGCCGCTCCTCGCAGCAGTTCCAGTCGCTGGCCGCCGGGCGGGAGACCGATCTGATCCGCCGGCTCGCCGATGTCCTGCGGCGGGCGGTGGCGGACAAAAAGGACGGGGAACACCCGGAGGACCCACCCTTCGCGCTGGTCGTCGACTCGTTCGAGGAGGCGCAGTACCGCGGATCGCCGGTGGTGGGCCGGATGGTGGCGATCTATCTCTCGTTCCAGAGCATCTATCCGCGGATGCGGCTCATCGTCTCCGGGCGGGCGCCGGTGGAGCATCCGGCCAAGACCGTCGCATCGCTCGACATCGAACTGGGGGAACTCGATCCGGAGGCGGCCGTCGGCCTGCTGACGTCCTGCGGGGTCACGGACCCCGAGGTGGCACGGGCGCTGGCGGACCGGGTCGGCGGCCATCCGCTCAGTCTGAAGCTGGCCGCGCGGGCCGCCACCCTCGCGGGAAGGGAGGCCGAGCGGACCTGCGAGCTGATCCGCAGCCTGCCCGAACGCCGTCATCAGGTCTTCCGCCGGGTCGACCAGCTGCTGGTCCAGGGGATCCTCTACGACCGCATCCTCAGCCATATCGGCAACGAGGAGGTACGCCGGCTCGCCCACCCCGGGCTGGTGCTCCGGGTCCTCACCCCGGAGATCATCAAGGAGGTGCTCGCCGAGCCCTGCGGACTGCGGGTGGCGACGCCGGCCGCGGCCCGCGCGCTCTTCGAGGAGTTCAGCCGCCTGGACCTGGTCGAGCCGGCCCGCCCGGACTCCGTGCGCTACCGCAGCGATGTCCGCGCCATCATGCTGCGGCTGCCGGGCGGCGACCGCACCGCCGTGATGCGCGCCGTCGAGCGGCGCGCGGTCGAGCACTATGCCGCGCGCGACGGCCTGGAGGCGCGGGCCGAGGAGATCTACCACCGGCTGCGGCTCGACGAGAACCCGCGCTCGGTGGAGGAGCGGTGGCTGCCGGGCGTCGAACGGTTCCTGGCCGGTGCCCAGCAGGACATGACGCCGAGGGCCGCGGGTCTGCTGACGGCCAGGCTCGGCGGCGGCACCCCCGATCAGGTCGCGGCGGGCGCCGACCAGGAGGACTGGGAACGGATCGCGGCCCGCGAGGTGGAGGATCTGCTCGCCCAGGGCTACGCCCAGGCGGCCTTCGAACGGCTCGGCAGACGACAGCCCTGGACACCGTGCAGCCCCCTGCATGCCCTGCTCGCCGAGTCCCTCCACCGGCTCGGGCGGCAGGAGGAGGCCCGTCGGGCCACGGCGGACGCCATCGACACGGCGGAGCGCGCGGGGTGCGGGGAGCGCCGACTGGAGCTGCTGCTGCTCTCCGCCCGGCTCTCGGAGGAGGCCGGCGACCTGGCGAACGCGGGCCGTGCGCTGCGGGTGGCGGAGGATGTCGCGGTGGCTCTGGGACAGGACCTCGAAGCGATGGGCGCGCTGCTGGCGCGTGCCCGGCTGACGGCGGGCGCCGACGGCGCCGACCTGGAGGCGGACCAGCAACTCGCCGAGCGACTGCGGCTGTTGCCCGATACCGTGCTCGCCGACCAACCGGTGCTGGTCCGCGCGGTCGCCTCGCAGATCTACGACCGGGCCCCCGGCGCGCTCGACCATGCGCTGGAGGTGGTGGGGCTGCCGGCCGACGACGAGACGCTGGACACGCTGGGCGCGGCGATGCGCCGCGCGACCAGCCGGCAACCGGCGCTGCTGGGCCGGGTGATGGAGATCCTGGACGAGGCCGCGGGACCGTCCCGGCAGCCGGCCGGCGGCGCGCCGACCGGTATCGCCGGGATCCTGCGGCTGGCCCGGGACCGCGGCACCCTCGACACCCTCGCCCGGCGGCTGCTGGCCGTACCCGACAAGAGCGGGGAGATCGTCGCCGGGGTGGCCGCAGCCATGGGTGTGGGCACCGGTGCCCCTACGGCAGCCCGCGCGGCCTCCGGGCCGGAGCACGACAGCCGTACACACGACAGCCGCACACAGGAGGAAGGGAGCGGCCCCGCGGGGCCTGAGGAGCGATGACCGCCTATCTCTCGCCCGACGAGATCCGCCAGGTGCTGGACGCCGCGGTGGAGACCGGGCTGGCCGACCCCTCCGTCCGGCCGCTGCTGCTCGACGGCGTCATGCCCCGGTACCGCAGCACCCTGCCGCTCCATCCGGCGCCCGGACGGCAGGCGCACTCCGACCTCAACGAGATGAACCGGGTGGAGCGGCTGGTGGACGGCTCGGTGCCGCTGGAGATCTGGCTGCGCAACGCCGTCGCCGAGACCACCGAGGCCGCACCGCTCACGGTGTTCCAGAAGGCCCTGGACGAGGTGGCGCGGAAGGCGGGCGGTGAACCGGATGTGCTGGCCGGGCTGCCCTCCCCCACCTCGGAGGTCAAGGAACAGATCGTCCACCGGGACGACACGGTGCCGATCGGTTTCCTCCGCGGTGGTGAGCTGGCGGGCGGCGCGGTGGCCCGTCTCAAGGTGCCGCCGTACCAAGGGGGCGCTCCGCTGCAGCCGAACGGTTTCCCGCACTCCGGTACGGGGTGGCTGATCGCTCCGGACCTGCTCGTCACCAACCACCATGTGGTCAACGCCAGGACCGGGACCGGGGAGGGGCGGCCGGTGGCCGACGCCGAGGACCTGAGCCTCCAGGCCCGGCACACCCGCGCCCGGTTCGACTTCGACACCGATGAGGTGGAGACGGAGGAGGCCACCGTCAGCGCGCTCGTCGCCGCGGACGCAGAGCTCGACTACGCGGTGCTGCGGCTGGCCGTCGAGCCCGCGCGGCCGGTGCTGAAGCTGGCGGCGGAACCTTTGACGGTCGCCGGCGGCGACTACGTGGCCGTCAACATCATCCAGCACCCGGGGGGCCAGCCGAAGCGGGTCGCGCTGCGCAACAACCTCGTCTACGAGGCGGACGAGAACGATGTCCGCTACTTCACCGACACCCGCGGCGGGTCCTCGGGGTCGCCGGTCTTCACGGACGACTGGAAGGTGGTGGCGCTCCACCGGGGGACGCGGCGGGTGGAGAACGTGCTGTTCCAGGGCAGGACGACGGCCTTCGTCAATGTCGGCACCCAGATGCGCAGCATCATGCGCCATCTGCAGACCAGCAGTCCCGGTATCCATGCCGAGATCGAGACGGCACAACAGGCCGCCCAGCGCGGCTGAGGAGGCGAGATGCACAGTCGGCGCAGATCACCGGTGGCGGCCGGTCCCGAGCAGATCTTCTCGGATCTGCGGGAGGTCGCGGCGCGGGTGAAGGACGGGCTGTCCTGGGAGATCCCCGAATCCCTGGAGGAACTGCCCGCCGACGAGCTGCCCGCCGGGCAGATCGCGCAGTTCGCGCAGCAGGAGCGGACCCGGGTGCTGTCGGCGGGCGTCAGCGGTCTGGAGAAGCTCGCGGAGGGCCGCGCCGACGAGATCGATGACGACGAGTCCTTCGGCATGGAAGCCATCGTGCTGCTCGAAGGCCGCCCCGCCATCCTCGTCCAGAACCATGACTTCGCACCGCAGCAGGGTGACTGGGCGGTGCTGGACGGCCACCGGGCGGCGATCCGTGCGTCGCTCTCCCGGGTGGGGCGGGTCGAGCTGTCCGGGCATCTGAGCCTGGACTGGCTGGGCACGGCGTTCCTGGTCGGCCCGGACGTGGTGATGACGAACCGTCATGTGGCGGCGGAGTTCGCCCGTGGCGACCGCACCGGCTGGACCTTTCAGCAGGGCATCGGGGCCCGGCTCGACATGGGTGAGGAGTACGGCGGCGATGCGGACGGCGGCGGCCCCGCCTATGACGTCGTCGAGGTGCTGGGCATCCACGAGGACGTGGACCTGGCTCTGCTGCGGGTCGCGCCGCCGGCCGGTGGCGGTGCGCTGCCCGCTCCGCTGGCCGTGGCCGCGGACGCGCCCGCCGACCTGCCCGGACGCCCGGTGTACTGCGTCGGCTATCCGGCGTACGACGGCCGGCGCAACGAGCCGGAGTCGATGCGCCGGATCTTCATGGACATCTACAACGTCAAACGGCTGCAGCCCGGCACCACCACGGAGCTGGTACCGGGCAAGAACGTCATCAAGCACGACTGTTCCACGCTCGGCGGCAACAGCGGCTCACCCGTCATCGACCTCACCGACCACCGGGTCCTGGGCCTCCATTTCGGCGGCCGCTACGGCTTCGGCAACTTCGCCGTGCCGCTGTGGCAGCTGGTGGACGATCCGCTGCTGGGCCGGGCGGAGATCAACTTCGTCTGAGCGCCGCTGCCCGCCGCATGCGGGCCGGCCCGCTCAGCCCGACTTCTTGACGAACTCGGTGGTGTAGGTCTTCTTCAGGTCCACCGTGGCGTTCTTGAGGTTGGGGTTGAACGCCTTCAGGACGCGCTCGACGGTCGCGGGTCCGTCGGCCGGCATCACCCCGTCCTCGGTGAACATCGGCAGGGTGTCCTTGATCGCCCGGGCGTACAGCTCCTTGCCGCCCTGGGCGTAGTCGGACGGCATTTTCGCGGCGATCTGCTCGGGGGTGTGCGTGGACATCCACTTGAGGGTCTTCACAAAGGCTTTGGCCAGCTTGCGCACGGTGTCCTTGTGGCTGTTCACCCAGTCGGTGTTCATGTAGAGGCTGGACGACGGGTAGGGACCGCCGAGCGCCTTCTGCGAGCCCTCGGGGGTGCGCATGTCGAGGAGGACCTTGCCGAGATTCTTGTCCAGGATCTGCGCGACCGTCGGGTCCGTCGTCATCCCGCCCTGGATCGAGCCCTGTTGGAGGGCGGAGAGGAAGGTCTGGCCGGCGCCGACCGCGACCGGTGTGAACTCGTTCGTCTGCACACCGTTCTTCACCGCGAGGTATTTGGTCAGGAAGTCGGTGGAGGAGCCGAGGCCGGTGACGCCCAGCTTCTTGCCCTTGAAGTCCTTGGGGGACGTGAGCTCGCCCGCCGCCTTGTTCGAGACGACCTCGACCTCGCCGGGGGCATGCGCGAGCTGCACCACCGATTCGACCTGCTTGCCCTTGACCTGCAGATCGAGGGTGTGGTCGTAGAAGCCGACGACGCCTTCCACATCACCGGAGACCAGCGAGGTGGTGGCCTGCACACCGGCCGGTTCGGTGAGCAGGGTGACGTGGACGCCTTCGTCCTCGAAATAGCCCAGTTGCTGGGTGAGTCTGGCAGGAAGATAGATGACCTTGTCGAGGCCCCCCACCATGATCTTGATCTTGCCGTCCTTGCCGTCCGAGGCGGCGGGCCCGGACGTCCCGCCACAGGCGGTGAGCGTGGTCAGGGCAAGGGTGGCGGCGGCCAGAGCGGCCGAGAACTTCAGTGCGGTGCGCATGGTCACGTCCTTGTGAGGTGGAAGGGTCGGTGGACCAGGCTCAGCGGTCGCCGGCGGCGTCGGCGGGCTTCCAGCGGAAGAGCCGCTTTTCGAGGAAGGCCAGCAGCCCTTCGGCAAGCAGCGCGACCACCGCGAGGATCACCATGGCGGCGTACACACCGGCCGCGTTGAAGGTGCCCTGGGATGCCGAGACCAGCAGGCCGAGGCCCTTGGTCGCACCGATGTACTCGCCGACGATCGCGCCGATCAGCGCGAAGCCGAAGCTGACATGCAGGCTGGTGAAGATCCACGAGGTGGCGGAGGGGATCACCACCTGCAGGGTGACCTGGCGGTTGCTCGCGCCGAGGATCCGGGAGTTGGCGACCAGGTTGCGGTCGACCTCCCGTGCGCCCTGGAAGGCGTTGAAGAAGACCGGGAAGAAGACGAGGACGACCGCGGAGGCGACCTTGGAGGCCGGTCCGAGGCCGAACCAGATCAGGAAGATGGGGGCGAGCACGATCCGCGGCAGCGCGTTGAGCACCTTGATGTACGGGCCGAGGACATCGGCGAGGAAGCGGACCCGGCCGAGCGCGATCCCCAGCACCACACCACCGATGACACCGATCACCCAGCCGAGCAGCGCTTCGTAGAGCGTGTACCAGATCTGCTCCCACAGCGAGCCCTGCGGGGTGCCGTGCAGCGCCCACTGACTCATCTGGTCCCAGATCTTCGAGGGCATCGAGAAGTTGAACGGATCGATGACGGCGGTCCGGGCCAGCCACTCCCACAGTCCGAGCAGCCCGACGAGCAGCAGCACCCGGGTGCCGTGGACCAGGAACCGGCGGTGGCGCGCGGCCCGCGCACGTGCCCGCGAACGGTCTGAACGGGACGCCCCCGCAAGGGACTTGTCCAGGGCGACGGTCTCAGGCGGCATCCGCGGCACCCCTCTCGCGGGTGATCCGGACCTCTTCGCCGAGCGAGGTCCAGATCTCCCGGTAGATCTCGATGAACCTCGGCTCCAGCCGGACCGATTCGACCTTCCGGGGGCGCGGCAGATCGATCTCGAAGACCTCCTTCACGGTCGCCGGACCGGCGGTCATGACCACGACCTTGTCGGCGAGGGCGATGGATTCCTCCAGGTCGTGGGTGACGAACACGACGGAGGCGCCGGTCCCCGACCACAACTCCAACAACTCGTCCGACATCAGCGCCCGGGTCTGCACATCGAGGGCGGAGAACGGCTCGTCCATGAGCAGGAGTTCGGGGTCGTTGACGAAGGTCGCGGCGAGTGCGACACGTTTGCGCTGCCCGCCGGAGAGCTGGTGCGGATAGCGGTCCTCGAAGGCGGCCAGCCCGACCCGGGCCAGCCAGTCCCGCGCCCGCTGCCTGGCCTCGGCCTTCGGGACGCCGCGGAAACGGGGGCCGGCCATCACGTTCGACAACACGGTGCGCCAGGGGAAGACCGCGTCCTGCTGGAAGACGAACCCGATCTTGTCCCCGATGCCGCGGACCGGCTCACCGGCGACCAGCACTTCGCCTTCCGTCGGCTCCTCCAGGCCGCTGACCAGCGTCAGGGTGGTGGACTTACCGCACCCGGTGGGGCCGACGACCGCGACGAACTCACCGCGTTCGACGACCAGGTCCAGATCCCGGACGGCGGTGTGCAGCGCCCCCGAGGGTGTCCGGAATACCTTGCTCGTACCCCGCAGCTCGATAGCGGGGCTCGTGTGGCTGCTCATGGCCCGCGAGGCTAGGAGTGATACGGGCCACAGCGGCAGCCTTGTGGGCGCAAGCTGCCTTTCTGCGCGCAAACCCTGTTGTGCTCATTTTGCTCACGCTAGAACCACTAAGGGGGTACCAGGGGGTACACAGTTGCTCACGCACGGCTTACGGTGCCGGCATCCCCGAGACGAAAAAGGAAGATTCGGTTCCGCAAGGGTGCGGAGGGCCGGAGACAAGGGAGAGCCCATGCGGATCCGCTGGCCCCGACGGGTCTTTGCGCAGGTACTGACCGCGCAAGTGGCCCTGACCACCGGGGTCATGGTGCTCGCCACCAGTCTGTTCCTCGCCCCGCTCAGTGCCGAGCTGGACGATCAGGCGATGCGCCGGGCGCTGTCCATCGCCCAGACCACCGCCGCCGACCCCGGCCTCGCCCGGGAACTGGCCGCCACCGAGCCGGACGCACACGGACCGGTGCAGGCCGACGCCGAGCGGATCCGTACCGCGACCGGGGCGCTGTACATCGTCGTCATGGACACCCGCGGAGTGCGCTGGTCGCACACCCACCCCGCCGAGATCGGCAGGCATGTCTCCACCGACCCGAGCCGGACCCTCGCCGGGCGGCAGGTGCGGCAGATCGACACCGGCACGCTGGGGCGTTCGGCCCGCGCCAAGGTGCCGCTGCGTGACCATCGCGGCCGGATCGTCGGCGCGGTCTCGGTCGGGATCGCCTACGACAGCGTCCGGAGCCGGCTGCTCGGCACCATCCCCGGGGTGCTCGGGTACGCGGGCGCCGCCCTGGCCGTCGGGGTGCTGGCCGCGATCGTGCTCTCCCGCCGGCTGCGCCGCCGTACGCACGGGGTGGCGTTCGCCGATATCTCCGCGCTGCTCGACGAGCGGGAGGCGATGCTGCACGGCATCCGTGAGGGCGTGGTGGCCTTCGACCGCCGCGGCCGGATCCGGCTGGTCAACGACGAGGCCGGACGGTTGCTGGGCCTGGACGCACAGGCCGCCGGGCGGGCGCTGGACGAGGCGCTGCCGCCGGGCCGGACGACGGAGGTGCTGGCCGGGCGGGTGGCCGGCACGGACCTGCTGGCCGTCAGCGGCGGCCGGGTGCTGGTCGCCAACCGTATGCCGACCCAGGACGGCGGGGCGGTGGTGACGCTGCGGGACCGCACCGAGCTGGAGTTGCTCGGCCGTGAACTGGACAGCACCCAGGGGCTGTTGGATGCCCTGCGGGCCCAGGACCACGAGCATGCCAATCAGCTGCACACCCTGCGCGGGCTGCTGGAGCTCGGCCGGTACGAGAAGGCGGTGGAGTTCGTCACCGAAGTGGCCAGTGCGCAGCGGGCGTCCGCGGAAGAGATCGCGGAGCGGGTGCCCGATCCGCTGCTGTCCGCGCTGCTCGTCGGCAAGGCGGCGATCGCGGCCGAACGCGGAGTGTCCCTGCGGGTGTCGCCCTCGACGCTGCTGCCCGACGCGGTGGTCGACCCGCGCGACCTGGTGACGGTGCTGGGCAATCTCATCGACAACGCGCTGGACGCCGCCGCGGAGCGCCGCCGCGCCGAGCCGTTCGTCGAGGTGGAGCTGCGGGCCGAGCACAGCACGGCCGTCCTGCGGGTCTCGGACACCGGGCCGGGCGTGCCACCGGAGCTACGGCAGCGGATCTTCGCCGAAGGCTGGTCCACCAAGGCCGCCCGGCCCGTCCCCGGCGAGGGTTCGTCCACTGGCCCGGTGGGCGAGGGTTCACCCACTGGCCCGGTGGCCTTCCATCGCGGCCGGGGCATCGGCCTGGCGCTGGTGCGCCGGCTCGCCGAGCGCTACGGCGGGATGGCCAGGGTGACCGCCCGCGCGGGCGGCGGCGCGGTCTTCACCGTCGTCCTGCCCGAGGCACTCGCCCCCGAGGACGGCCCTCCCGGGCGTCCGCTCACGGCCGCCGGGGGAGCTGCGGTGCGGGGCGCACCACGGCGTCCGGAGCGCCCTGAACGAACGGAGACACGGAAGCGAAGACCCTCGGGGAGCGGAGCGTCACAATGATCGATGTCCTGGTCGTGGACGATGACTTCCACGTCGCCGAGATCAATGCCGCGTATGTGTCCCAGGTGTCCGGCTTCCGGGTCACCGGCCGCGCACACACCGCCGCCCAGGCACTGGCCACGCTGGAGCGCACCCCTGTCGATCTGGTGCTGCTCGACCACTATCTGCCCGACGAGACCGGCCTGGCCCTGGTCCGGCGGCTGCGGCAGCTCGGCCACCGCATCGACGTGATCATGGTGACCGCAGCCCGTGACGTCGGCACGATCCAGGACGCGATGCGTTCCGGGGCGCTGCAGTATCTCGTCAAGCCGTTCGGCTACTCCGGACTGCGCGCCAAGCTCGACGGCTATGCGGCGCTCCGCCGGACCGTCGAGGGAGTGGGTGGCCGCGGTGCGGCCGGCCAGGAACAGGTCGACCGGATCTTCGGCGCCTTCCGGACCGCCGAATCCCCGCACACCGAGCTCCCCAAGGGCCACTCGGCCGCGACCGTCGACCTGATCCGCCGTGTGCTGGACGCGGCCGGGCATCCACTGTCCGCCCACGAGGTCGCCACATGCGCCGGCGTCAGCCGCTCCACGGCCCAGCGCTATCTGAAGCACCTCGAACGCAGCGGCCACATCACCCTGACCCTGAAGTACGGGGACACGGGGCGCCCCGAGCACCGCTACCGGTGGGCGGGGACCCCTTGACCGGACCCGGCCGCGACATCATGCGGCGGGCACGCCCGGCAACCCGACGGCCACAGAGGAAGAGCGTCGTTGTGAGGAACTCGCTAACAGATTTAAGGGGTCGATCACGTTCACCCCCGGGGCTGCGCGGGGAGGGTACAAGGCCACACAGTGGGAGATGTATGGGCTGGCCCGGCATGCGCGGCCCGGGAATCTCGACTGAAATAACATGGCCTTTTACCATGTCGGGGAGAAAGTGCCCAGGTCTTCATTCCCCGAGCCGGATTGGGATAGTGCAGTTCCGAGAAAGCCAGGCAAGGGATAGATTAATCGCGTGATCAAGATTTATAAATCGGAGCGAGATTTCAAGGTTTGGCAATATACTGTCAGTCATCGGCGTCTCCTGCTGAGGAGCTCTCGCGAAGAATACGGTACTCGCATCGATATTCTCTTTGCGGGCGTTGAACGCTTGTGCGTCAAGCGGATTTATGAGGGCTTGACGATCAGGCAGGGGACAAGTGAGGAAGCTCGACGGATCAGTGAAGCACTCGATATTGAGGTCGATGCGCAGAGCCTGTATCTCTTGGGCCACGGTATCTCCAGTTTCATCATCTCCAGCCAGCCACAATGGCGCGAAGACGACGGATACAACGACGCTCCTTCACGGCTCGGCCACTTGCCGGGAACTCCTTGACCCAGGGTGTCGTCAGCGAATGAGGTGTGACCGGCAGGGCCAGGCGCACTCGCGGTCCTTCCGGAGGTTGCGCCCGCCCTACTGCCACAGTCCGAGGCCGTGCAAACCATTGCCTGAGGATGCGGCCAACTCAGCCGTGCAGCCGGCCAACTGACGCACGCAGCGGAGTACCGGGGCGCGACTCCAGGGCAGTCCGCGGACCATGGCCCGCCCGACCGACGCTCCCCCGTATCCATGGCAGCGGGCATCGGCCGCCCCCTAGGCTGCCGATCATGAATCCAACGACAACCTCCGGGACGGACCCCGAACCCGACATCGTGGACGCCCTCCAGCTGGCCGCCGACCCGGACCGGGCGGCGGACTTCGCCGAGGCGGCCCACCGGATCCTGGCGGATCTGGTCAGCGGTGGTGCGCCGCTCGGCTGGGTCGACCCGCCGGGACGGGACGAGGTGGCGGAGCTGGTCGACCGTGTGCTGCGTGCCGCACACATCGGGGACGGGGCGCTGCGGGCGGCGTACACCGGCCGGCGGCTGGTCGGGCTGGGGTACTGGCTGCGCTATGCCCGTCCGACCAATCGGCAGCATGCGGACCTGGAGAAGATCGCAGTGGCCTCCGAGGCCCACGGCCAGGGCCTCGGCCGGTCACTGACCGGCGCCTTGGTCGAGGATGCCCGGGGCGCGGGGATCGAGGTCCTCACCTTGGACGCCCGCGCCGACAACACCAGGGCACTGACCCTCTACCGGTCGCTCGGCTTCCGTGAATACGGCCGGCTGCCCGAGTTCGTGGCGATGGGCGGACGCCGCTACGACAAGGTCTTCTACATGCTGGACTTCCGCGGGAACGGACGCCGCGACGAGGAATCACCGCACCCGTAGTAGCGGATTCAGCACGCAGCGGCACGAAAAAGAGGGTGGCGCGGATACCCCAGGCCCGGGACCGGGTCTGGGTCCGGGTCGAGGTCCGGGTCCCGCTCCCGCTCCCGCTCCCGCTCCCGGTAATCATCTGCGCCGCACCCCTTGACAGCTCCCCCGGCTGGAATCGACGATCCCGGGGTGAACCTGTCAGACAGCCAGACAGCTGGCGACGTGCCCCGGCGGATCAGCGCGATGGAAGCGGTCCTGAACCATCTGCGTGGCGCCATTGAGCGGGGCGAGTACGCGGTCGGGGACAAACTCCCCTCCGAGGCGGAGCTCTGCCGGCGGCTGGAAGTGAGCAGACCCGTGCTCCGGGAGGCGCTGCGGGCGCTCCAGACGATGGGGCTGACGGTCTCGCGCACCGGCAAGGGCACCTTCGTCATCTCCGACGGCGCCGTGGCGGACCCGACCTTCGGCGACTACATGGCGAGCGACCTGCTCGAGGTGCGCCGGCATGTGGAGATCCCGGTGGCCGGTTACGCGGCCGTGCGCCGTACGGCGGAGGACCTCGATCATCTGACCCATCTGCTGGAGCGGATGGAGCAGGAGACCGACACCACCGCGTGGGTGGCGATGGACAGCCTCTTCCACCTCGCCATCGCCCAGGCGGCCCGCAATCCGGTCTTCCGCAGGGTCATCGAGGAGATCCGCGATGCGCTGGCCCGCCAGTCGGCCTTCCTCAATGAGCTCGGCGGGCGGCGCGAGCAGTCGAACCGGGAACACCGGGCGATCGTCGAGGCACTCGTCGACCGCTCCGAACACGACGCGGTGGAAGCCATGGCGCACCACCTCGCCCGCGTCGAGACGACGCTGACCACCATCGTGCGGCCGCAACACCGCACGGCCCCCTCCACGGAAGACGAGGATCACGCGTGAGCGAGCAATCCCTCCGGCAGGCGGAACGGCAGCAGCAACAGGGAACACCGCAGGACGCCGCGCAGCGGCAGCCGGGCGGGCATGTGGACGCCGGTGATGCCGGCTACCAGAAGTCCCTCAAGTCCCGGCACGTCAACATGATCGCGATCGGCGGGGCCATCGGCACCGGCCTGTTCCTCGGCGCGGGCGGCCGGCTCGCCGATGCCGGGCCGTCGCTGGCCGTGGCGTACGCGGTCTGCGGTCTGTTCGCCTTCCTGGTGGTGCGCGCGCTGGGTGAGCTGGTGCTGCACCGGCCGTCCTCGGGTGCGTTCGTGTCCTACGCCCGGGAGTTCCTCGGCGAGAAGGGCGCGTTCGTCGCGGGCTGGATGTACTTCCTGAACTGGGCGACCACCGGCATCGCCGACATCACGGCGGTGGCGACCTACACGCACTACTGGGGCATGTTCTCCGAGATACCGCAGTGGGTGATCGCGCTCATCGCGCTCGCGGTCGTGCTGACGGTGAACCTCATCTCCGTGAAGATCTTCGGCGAGCTGGAATTCTGGTTCGCGATCGTCAAGGTCGGTGCGCTGGTCGTCTTCATGCTGATCGGCATCTTCCTGCTCGTCACCCAGCACCCGGTCGCCGGCCACTCCCCCGGCCCCTCGCTGATCACCGACCACGGCGGCATCTTCCCGACCGGGACCCTGGCGATGCTGCTGGTCATCCAGGGTGTGGTGTTCGCCTATGCGTCGGTCGAGCTGGTCGGTGTCACGGCGGGCGAGACCGCGGAGCCGGAGAAGATCATGCCGAGGGCGATCAACTCCATCATGTGGCGGGTGGGCGTCTTCTATGTCGGCTCGGTGGCCCTGCTGGCGATGCTGCTGCCCTGGAGCGCGTACTCGGCCGGGGAGAGCCCCTTCGTCACCGTGCTGTCCAATGTCGGGGTGCCGGCCGCGGGCGGCGTGATGAACCTCGTCGTGCTCACCGCCGCGATGTCCAGCCTCAACTCCGGCCTCTACTCCACCGGGCGCATTCTGCGCTCGATGGCGATGTCCGGCTCCGCGCCGCGGTTCACCGGCGTGATGAGCCGCAGCCAGGTCCCGTACGGCGGCATCCTGCTCACCTCGGGGATCTGTGTACTGGGCGTGGGCCTCAACTACGTCGTGCCGAGCGAGGCGTTCGAGATCGTCCTGAACTTCGCGGCGATCGGCATCCTCAGCACCTGGGCGATGATCATGCTCTGTCATCTGCTCTTCTGGCGGAAGACGCAAGCCGGGCAGCTCGACCGCCCCAGCTACCGGCTCCCCGGCTCCCCGTGGACCGAGATCGTGACGCTGGCCTTCCTGGCCTTCGTTCTGGTGCTGATGTGGGCCGACGGCGGAGCCGGCCGCACCACCGTGCTGTCACTGCCGGTGATCGTGGCCGCCCTGGTCGGGGGCTGGTTCCTGGTACGGGGCCGGGTCGGCACCCTCCGGGACGCCGCGACGGCGCAGGCGAGCGGCGAGCACCCGGACACCACACCCCCCACTCAGCGCACCGAAAACACCCACAGCACCGAAAGCACCGAGAACTGATCATGAGTCAGAGCACCACCCTGCCGCCGCACCGCACCGCGGGCGAACCGCCCACGGTCCGCGAACCGGCCCATGTCCCCGTCGCCCATGTGGTGCGCGGAGGAATCGTCGAAGGCGTCCACCACGGCTCGGTCGTGGTGCTGGCGGCCGACGGGAGCGTGGCATTCGAGGCGGGCGACATCGAGGCCGCGTTCTACCCGCGCTCGGCACTCAAGCCGCTCCAGGCGGTCGGCCTGCTGCGCGCGGGGCTGCCGCCGCTGGACGATCCGTCGCTGGCCCTGGTCGCGGCCAGCCACTCCGGGGAGGACCAGCATCTGGCCACGGCCCGGGGCATCCTGGCGGCCGGCGGACTGGCCGAGGACGCGCTGCGCAATGTCCCCGATCTGCCGTACGACCCCGCTGTACGGGACGAGTGGATCCGGCGCGGTCTGGGACCCACCCGCCTCGCGCAGAACTGCTCGGGCAAGCACGCCGCCATGCTGATGACGGCCCGCGCCCGGGGCTGGCGCCTGGACGACTACCTCGACCCCGGCCATCCGTTGCAGCGGGAACTGGCCGCCGCGGTGGAGGACCTCACCGGCCAGGGCATCGCCCGGGTCACGGTCGACGGCTGCGGCGCCCCGCTGTTCTCCGTCTCCCTCCACGGACTGACCCGGGCCGCCGCCCGGCTGGCGACGGCCGCCCCCGGCACCGATGAGGGCCGGGTCGCCCACGCCATGCGCGAGCACCCCGAGATGGTCTCCGGCAGCGGGCGGGACGTCGCCCGGCTGGTGCGGGCGCTGCCCGGTCTGCTCGCGAAGGACGGCTTCGAGGGCGTACAGATCGCCGCGCTGCCGGACGGGCGGGCGGTCGGCGTCAAGATCGCCGACGGCGCCGACCGCGCCCGGATGCCGGTGACGGCGGCGGCCCTGGCGCACTGCGGCATCGACGCCGGCGTCCTCGCCCCGTTCGCCACCACACCCGTCATCGGGGGCGGCGCACCGGTCGGGGCCCTACGGGCGGCGGACACCCTTGCCCCGTAAGACATCTGACGCCGCATCACCCACCCCCTGGGCGGCGCCCTCCCCCGGCGGGCCCCTCCTCCTCCGCTCCACCTCACAAAGGACCCTCTGCACCATGACTGCCGCCGGCCACCGCCGCGAACACGATCTGCTCGGCGACCGGGAGATACCCGCCGAGGCGTACTGGGGCGTGCACACCCTGCGCGCCGTGGAGAACTTCCCCATCACCGGTACGCCGATCGCCACCTACCCGCACCTGATCAATGCGCTCGCCGCCGTCAAGGAAGCCGCGGCCCGCGCCAACGAAGACCTCGGACTGCTCGACACCGAGCGAGCCGACGCGATCGCCGCCGCCTGCCGGGAGATCCGGTCCGGCGGGCAGCTGCACGACCAGTTCGTCGTCGATGTCATCCAGGGCGGTGCCGGGACCTCGACGAACATGAACGCCAACGAGGTGATCGCCAACCGGGCGCTGGAGATCCTGGGCCATGACAAGGGCGACTACGGCCATCTGCACCCCAACGAGCACGTCAACCTCAGCCAGTCGACGAACGATGTCTACCCGACGGCCGTCAACGTCGCCACGATCATCGCCGTACGGGAACTGCTCGACTCGATGACCGTCCTGCGCGAGGCCTTCGCGGCCAAGGCCGAGGAGTTCCGCGACATCCTCAAGATGGGGCGCACCCAGCTTCAGGACGCGGTGCCGATGACCCTGGGCCAGGAGTTCTCGGCGTACGCGGTGATGCTGGAGGAGGACCAGAGCCGGCTGGCCGAGGCGGTGCTGCTCATCCACGAGATCAACCTCGGCGCCACCGCCATCGGCACCGGTCTCAACGCCCCCAAGGGATACGCCGAGGCGGCCCGCACCCACCTGGCCGCCCTCACCGGCCTGCCCCTGGTCACCGCCGCCAACCTCGTCGAGGCCACCCAGGACTGCGGGGCCTTCGTCCATCTCTCCGGCGTCCTCAAGCGCATCGCCGTCAAGCTCTCCAAGAGCTGTAACGATCTGCGGCTGCTCTCCTCCGGCCCGCGTGCGGGCCTCGCGGAGATCAATCTGCCGCCGGTGCAGGCCGGTTCGAGCATCATGCCCGGCAAGGTCAACCCGGTGATCCCCGAGGTCGTCAACCAGGTCGCCTTCGAGGTCATCGGCAACGACGTCACCATCACCATGGCGGCCGAGGCGGGCCAGCTCCAGCTCAATGCCTTCGAGCCGGTCATCCTGCACTCCCTCTCGGAGAGCATCACCCACCTCGGGGCCGCCTGCCGCACCCTCGCCGAGCGCTGCGTGGCGGGCATCACCGCCAACACCGAGACGCTCCTGGCCAGCGTGCAGAACTCCATCGGCCTGGTCACCGCCCTCAACCCGCACATCGGCTACACCGCCGCCACCGCGATCGCCAAGGAGGCGCTCGCCACCGGGCGCGGCGTCGCCGAACTCGTCCTGGAACAGGGGCTGCTCCCGGCCGACCGGCTCGCGGCGCTGCTGCGCCCGGAGGAAATCGCCGGTACGGGCGGTGACTTGACCACGGCCTGAGCCTCGCCGGGCCGCGACACACCGGGACCGGGCAGGTCCCGCACGCCGGGCAGGTCCCACACGGGCCGGGCAGGTCCCGCACGGGCCGGGCAGGCGTCCCCTTTCGGGGCGTCCGCCCGGCCCGCACGCCTGCGGTCCGGGCCGTATCCCCTCCCGCTGCACACCTGGCGCCTGACGACCGGCACGGGCAGTCGGCAGGCAGGATGGTTACCGGGCGCCTCCGCGGGTGAGAAGGCCCGGGGCGGCGCCGGCAGCAGGCCAGAAGGCACCGATCGCCACGAGAGAGAAGAGGTCCGCATGCGTATCGCGCTGTGCCAGATGACGGCATCGACCGATCCGAAGGAGAACCTTGCGCACGTCCAGGACCACGTCCGCCGGGCGGCCCGCGAGGAAGCTCGGCTGGTGGTCCTTCCGGAGGCGGCGATGGTGCGGTTCGGGGCCTCGCTCGGGCAGGTGGCCGAGCCGCTGGACGGGCCGTGGGCGGAGGGGGTGCGGGCGGTCGCCCGGGAGACGGGGGTGACGGTGGTGGCGGGCATGTTCACCCCGGCGCCCGACGGACGAGTGGCCAACACTCTGCTGGCCACCGGGCCCGGGGTCGAGGAGTCCTACGACAAGATCCATCTGTATGACGCCTTCGGGTTCCGGGAGTCCGACACGGTCGCCCCGGGCACGCGCGTGGTGACCATCGATGTCGACGGGGTACGGGTGGGCCTGGCGACGTGCTACGACCTGCGGTTCCCCGAGCTGTTCCGGGCCCACGCCGATGCGGGGGCCACGGTGTCGGTGCTGCCTGCCTCCTGGGCCGCGGGGCCGGGCAAGCGCGCGCAGTGGGACCTGCTGGTACGGGCGCGCGCCTTGGACGCGACGGTCTGGCTGGCGGCCGTCGACCAGGCCGCCCCGGATCCGCAGCTCGATCCGGAAGCCCCCACCAAGGCACCAACCGGCGTCGGGCACAGCGCACTGATCGGCCCCGACGGCACCGTCCGCGCGCAACTGGGCGCGGCGGCGGATCTGCTCATCGGGGACGTGGACACCGAGGAGACCGCCCGCGTACGGCGCGCGGTGGCGGTACTGGACAACCGGACCCTGTAAGGGCCCGGCCGGGTAGGCCGAGCGGCCAGGAGGATGCGCCGGGTCGCCTGGAGGTGGCTGTCGAGGGCCGCCCAGGCGGCCGCGGCCCCCCGGCCGTCAGCCGTGCACGGCGTCCGCCGCCCCTGACGGGGTGTCACGGACGCCGAGCCGCAGATGCTCGACGTGAAAGAGGGCCTGGTCGAGAAGCTCGGCGACATGGTGGTCGTAGAGGGCGTAGACGATCGAGCGGCCATTGCGTTCGCCGGTAACCAGGCCGAGGTTGCGCAGCAGCCGGAGTTGATGGGAGCAGGCGGACTGCTCCATGCCGACAGCGTCGGCGAGGTCGCCGACCGCGCAGGGGCCTTCCTGGAGGCGCGCCAGGATGCGCAGCCGGGAGGGCGTGGACAGGGCCTGGAGGGTGGCGGCGACCTCGGCGGCTCCCACCGCGTCCAGGCGCTCGCGGGTGGTCGTGCGGTGGTCATCCATTCCGTGGCCCATGAGAGCCATCCTAACGACGATGAATGAAGACCTCTTCAATTATTCCGGTACGGTGGCGGCCCCGGACGTGCCGACTATGTGTCGACGGACGGCTCGGGATTCGCCTGGAGTTCGTCGAGCCGCAGGAACGCCAGCGCGCGGCGCATCAGGTCGACGAGTTCCCCGGGCTCGTCCTGCCAGGCCCAGTACTCCATGGTGACGGTGAACGCGTCCAGCACCGCGGTGGTCAGCAGACGCACTTCGAGACTGTCGAGAGGGGCGCCCACACGGGACGCCAGCGCGGGCGCAAGCCGTTCCTGCATCTCCCGCCCCGCCGCGAGCCAGCGCATCTTCAGGACGGGGACGCTCCCCAGGACCCGGACCAGCCGGCGGGCCCGGGCGGCGTCCTCCAGGCGCCGCTCGGCCGTGGCCGTCCCGAAGGACGCCTCGATGGCGGCGCTGAGCGGTTCTTCGGCCGGATGTTCCGCGAGGACATCCACGAGTTGGCCGACGCTGGAGGTGAAGAGGGGAGTGAGGGCGTCCTCTTTCGCCGGGCAGTAGCGGTAGAAGGTGCGCAGGGAGATGCCCGCGGCCGAGGCGATGTCCTCGGCCGTCGTCGTGTCGAAGCCGCGGTCGGCGAACAGGGTCGCCGCGGCCTCCGCGATCTCCAGCCGAGTCTGAAGGCGCCGATGTTCCGTCAGGGACGGTCGGCCCCGTGCTGCCGCCAATGTGTACTCCTTGCCGCGCTTCGCCTTGACCTCTATTCTCACAGAGAATTATTGGCACGCCACGCCAAAAAAGCGTATGTTGATCAACGACTGATCAGGAGCCGGTCGTTCGCCGGTCGACTCATCGACTCTGCCCGTGCCGTGGTGCCGTGATGCTGTCGTGCTGTCGTGCTGTCGTGCTGTCCCTGCCTACCCGGGGGCGTGCCGGGGCCGCGCGGCGAACGGCGAGGGTCGATCGGTGACCGGCGACCCGTGACCGGCGACCGGCAACCGACGGCGTACGGCCACGGCCGACGCGCGGGGATCAGTGACTGGTGAACGCACAGCGTCAACGAAGGAGCCGACCATGTCCCGCACTTACCTCATCACCGGAGCTGCCTCCGGCATCGGCAAGGTCACCGCCACCCAGCTCAAGGAGCAGGGGCACACGGTCATCGGTGCCGACCTCAAGGACGCCGATATCGTCGCCGACCTGGCCACCCCCGAGGGCCGGGCCCATCTGGTCCAGCAGGCAGGCGAGTTGAGTGGTGGGCGGCTCGACGCCGTGATCGCGGGTGCCGGCCTCGCCGGTTTCGCACCGCGCGCCGTCAGCGTCAACTACTTCGGCGCGGTCGCCACCTTGGAAGGGCTGCGCCCCCTGCTGGTCGCCGGTACGGACCCGCGCGCCGTCGTCATCGCCTCGGTCGCCTCCGTCCACCCGCACGACACGGCCATCGCCGACGCGGCGCTCGCCGGGGACGAGGAAGCGGCGC
This sequence comes from Streptomyces sp. NPDC048637, assembly GCF_040650675.1. Classification (NCBI taxonomy): domain Bacteria; kingdom Bacillati; phylum Actinomycetota; class Actinomycetes; order Kitasatosporales; family Streptomycetaceae; genus Streptomyces; species Streptomyces sp. NPDC048637. The sequence continues at coordinate 39,466 of NZ_JBEZHQ010000007.1, read as the reverse complement.
TGGCCGCCGCCCACGCCGCGGTCGACCGGGGAGAGGGCTATGCGATCTACGGCTCGACCAAGGCCGCCATCGCCCGGTGGATACGCCGTACCGCCGTGACCGCCGACTGGGCCGGCGCCGGTATCCCCCTCAACGCCATCGCTCCCGGAACCGTCGTCACCCCCATGACCGAACCCATGCTGGCCAGCCCCGACGTGCGCAAGATCGTGGATCAGACCGTCCCCATGCCGCTGCACGGCCATGCCCAGCCCGCGCAGATCGCTCCCCTCCTGACCTGGCTCACCTCTCCCGAGAACGAACTGGTCACCGGCCAGGTCGTCTTCATCGACGGCGGTGCCGACGCCGTCCTGCGGGGCGACGGCACTTGGTGAGCCGTCGAGGGAAACGGCCGAATCAGAGACAACCCGCAGCCATCACGCCCCGCAGTCATCGCAATCCGCAGCCATCGCAATCCGCAGTCATCGGAGGCCCATCCGTGCACACGCTCACCCGGACCACCGTCGTCACCGCCGACCCCGATGCCGTCTGGCAGGTCATCGGCAAGTTCGGCGGTCTCGCCGACTGGCACCCCCTGCTCCCGCCGTCGGTGATCGAGGACGGCGCCGACCCCGAGACACCCGGGGCGGTCCAGGCGTTCTCCGTCAACGGCCAAGTGGTCATCCGGGAAAAGCTCCTGGAGAAGGACGACTCGCGCCGGATGCTCCGCTACACCATCCATGAATCCGCCGTCCCCGTCTCCGACTACGTCTCCACGCTGTCCGTGCACCCGCACGAGGCGGGTGCCGAGATCCGCTGGGCCGCGACATACGAGGCCGCCGACGAACTCGTCCCCGAGATCGAGCAGCACTTCGGTGGCAACATCTACGCCACCGGCCTGGACGCCCTCAAAGAACGCTTCGCCCTGCCCGCCTAGCTAAGGGCTGGGCACCACCAAGGCCGCGCACAGCCGCTCACCCGTCGGTGCGGATCACCACCGCCAGCGTGCGTGGACCGTGCACCCCCTCCACCCGCTCCAGCTCGATGTCGGAGGTGGCCGAGGGGCCGCTGATCAGCGTGATCGGGTGCTCCGGCGTCAACTGCGCCAGCGCTTCCGGCACACCGGTCCGTACCGACGACAGGTCGACGACGCAGACGTGCAGATCGGGGACGAGGGTCAGCGCGCGCCTGCCCTGATCCGCCGCGGCGCCGTCCAGGAAGATCGTGCCGGTCTCGGCGCAACTGACGGCGGAGGCCGTCACCACCCCGTCCAGCGCATCGAGCCGGGGCGCCGGAACATCCGCGGAATCCGTCACGGTCTCCCCGTCGTACCCGGCCAGCCAGGCCGGATCGAGCCCGGGAGGTACCCCGATCCTCCGTGCACCGTGCGCCTGCAGCACCTCGGCGAGCACCGCCGCGGTGGTTCCGGAGGAGCAGGTGTGTACGTGCGCCCGGTAGTCGACGAGCCGGTCGACGAAGAGGGCGAGCCGCTCCTCGTCGGGGAGGGAGCGGCCGGTGCGATAGGCGCGGGGGACGGTCACCCCGGGCCCGTCGGAAAGGGTCAGGGCGTCCCGGACACGGCGGAGCACCGTCTCCCGTGCGGTCGCGGTCACGATGCCTCCTGCGGATCGTCGTCGGTGTGCCGGGCGCCTTCGTCCGCCGCGGCCCGCATCGCGGCCGCGCCCTCGGCGGAGGCGAACCAGGAGCGGAAGGACTGCCGGGGCGGGACGGGCGTGTCACGGCTGTTGCTCCAGCCGTTGAGCGGCGGTGGCAGACGGGAGAGGGTGCCGTCCCGCCCCGCCGCCACCCGTCCGAGCCCGGCCGCCTTCTGTGCGGCGGTGAACAGTCCGGGCCGCTTCATGACCGTGGCCGCGGCCTTCATCGCCAGCTTCTCCGCGGTGGTACCGGACTGCTCGGTGTGCTGGTGCCGCAGCTCGACGAGGAGCGAGGGAATGTCGATCTTCACCGGGCAGGCGTCGAAGCAGGCTCCGCACAGACTGGAGGCGTACGGCAGCGAGCTGTTGGGATCGTTCTTGGCGCCGTGCATTCCGGCCAGCTGTGGGGTGAGCACCGCGCCGATCGGGCCGGGGTACGTCGATCCGTAGGCGTGGCCGCCCGTCCGCTCGTACACCGGACAGACGTTGAGGCAGGCCGAGCAGCGGATGCAGTTGAGCGCCGCGCGCCCGATCCGGTCCGCGAGCGCCGCCGTCCGCCCGTTGTCGAGCAGTACGAGATGGAACTCCTGCGGGCCGTCGCCCGGCGTCACGCCCGTCCACAAGGAGGTGTAGGGGTTCATCCGCTCACCGGTCGAGGAGCGCGGAAGCAACTGGAGGAAGACCTCCAGGTCCTCGAAGCGTGGCAGGACCTTCTCGATTCCCATGACGGTGATCAGCGTCTCGGGCAGCGTCAGACACATCCGGCCGTTGCCCTCGGACTCGACCACCGCCAGCGTGCCGGTCTCGGCGATCCCGAAGTTGGCCCCGGAGACGGCCACCTTGGTCGTCATGAACTTCTCGCGCAGGAACGCGCGCGCCGCGGCCGCGAGCCGGGCGGGGTCGGCGTCCAGCGCGGGGTCGACACCCGGGATGCGCCGGAGGAAGATCTCCCGGATCTCGTCGCGGTTGCGGTGGATCGCGGGCACCAGGAGGTGCGACGGCCGGTCGCCGGCGAGCTGCACGATCAGTTCGGCCAGGTCGGTTTCGAGCGCCGCGATCCCCTGGCTCTCCAGGTGCTCGTTGAGGCCGATCTCCTGTGTGGCCATCGACTTGACCTTGAGGATCTCGTCGCTGCCGGTCTCCCGCACCAGCCGGGTGACGATCTCGTTGGCCTCGACGCCGTCCCGGGCCCAGTGGACGGTGCCGCCGCGCTCGGTGACCTTCCGCTCCAACTGCTCCAGCAGGGCGGGCAGCCGGTTCATGGTGTCCGTCTTGATCGCCGAGCCGGCGTCGCGCAGCTGCTCCCAGTCGGGCAGTTCGCCGGTGACGGCGAGGCGCTTGGCGCGGATGGAGTGGGTGGCCTTGCCCAGGTTGCGGCGCAGTTGCTCGTTGCCCAGCTCGTCATGGGCGGCCCGGGGGAAGGTGCGCTCCCCCCGCAGGTGCCCCGTCCCGTACGGGGAGCGCGGGGGGACGGCAGGCATACCGAGGAACGTGCCGTTCGTCGCGCGGCTGGTCGGACTGCTCATCGGGCGGCCTCCGTCAGGACGTGGGGCGCGGCGTGGGTGGAAGCGAGGATCTGTGCCAGGTGCAGGGTCCGCGTACCGGCCCTGATGCGCGAGAGACCGCCGGCGATGTGCATCAGACAGGACGAGTCGCCCGCCGTGCACACCGCGGCCCCGGTGCCGGTGACATGGGCCATCTTGTCCCGCAGCATCGCGGTGGACGTCCCGGCGTTCTTGACCGCGAAGGTGCCGCCGAAGCCGCAGCAGGAGTCGGCCTCGGGCAGCTCCACCAGGTCGATGCCCTCGACGGCGCGCAGCAGCCGCAGCGGCTTCTCCCCGACCCGGAGCATCCGCAGCGAATGACAGGTGGGGTGGTAGGTCACCCGGTGCGGGAAGTACGCACCGACGTCCGTCACGTCGAGGACATCGACGAGGAACTCGGACAGTTCGTACGTCTTGGTCCGCACGGTGGCCACGCCGGCGCGAAGGGCCGCGTCCCCGTAGCGTTCGGCGACGATCTCGTGCTGATGGCGGACCGAGCCCGCGCAGGAGCCCGACGGCACCACCACCGCCTCGATCGACGGGTCGCCGAACTGCTCGGCGAAGTTCCGCACCAGCGGTACCGGCTCACGCTGGTAGCCGGTGTTGACATGCATCTGACCGCAGCAGGTCTGCTGCGGCGGGAAGACCACGTCATGGCCCAGACGGGCCAGCAGGACCGCGGTGGATTTCACCGCCTCCGGGAAGAGCGTGTCTCCCAGACAGGTGGCGAAGAGTGCGATGCGCATAGAGCCTCCCTGGCGCTTATGGTCCGACCATACTTGCTTCGAACCGAAGAAGAAAAGTAAGGACGCAGTTTGGTCCGACCTTATTGACATGCGACATCTTCGATGGGCTTCTGAGGACCGATTCGTCAGCCGCACGGCGCCGCGACTGCCGGGGACGCTGCCGGGGACGGGACGTTCACGACCGGCCGGGCGGCGCGCAGACTCGATGAGGCGCACTCCGTGGCCATCACTCCGCCCGCTGCCCTGGCGGCCTACACCCCGATGTGGCCGCCGTCGGGGACGGGCAGACCCTCGTCATCGGCACCTGGCTCGCCGCCGCCGGCGGACTCTTCGCCCGGCGCTCCCCCGTCCTCGGCCGGCTCGGCACCGCCGTCACCGGCTCGGACAGCTCATCGAACGCCTTGTTCGCCACCCTCCAGCAGACCGCCGGCAAAACCGCGGGCCTCGACCCGACCCTGCTGGTGGCCGCCAACACCACGGGCGGCGTGGTCGGCAAGCTCATCAGCCCGCAGAACCTGACCATCGCGGCGACGGCGATGGAACGGCCCGGCACCGAGCGGATCCTGCTGCGCAAGGTCGCCGGATACAGCGTCGCGATGCTGGCGGTCCTGTGCGTCCTGGTCGTGCTGCAGTCGCTCCGGTGCTGTCCTGGATGCTGCCCTAGGCGTACGGGAGGGGGCGGCCGGGCCGCCCTCGTCCCCCTACTCCTGCTCCTGCTCCTGCTCCGGCTCCTGCTCCACCGGTGCGTTCTCGTCGACCAGCCGGCCGTGGAAGCCACGGATATGGGCCTCGGCCAGATCGGCGGCCTGCGTGCCCTTGCCCGCCCGCACCAGTCGCAGCAGCTCGGTGTGCTCGGCGTTCAGGGCCTCCGCCGTGGCCGGCCAGTCCTCCGCCGTCTCCAGTGCCCGCAGGATCAGCGGACGCACCGACTCCCGTACGGCCGAGGTGAGGGTGGAGGTCAGCTGATTGCCCGAACTACGCGCGATGGCCACATGGAACCGGGTGTCCAGGTCGTTGAAGTCGGCGGCCCCCACGCCGGACTCCCGCATCCGTCCCAGGAGAGCCTCCGCCTCGTCGAGGTCCGCCGCCGAAGCGTGCTCCGCGGCCGCCTCGAAGCTGGAGCGCTCCAGGACCACTCGGGCCTCCAGCACATCGTGCAGGCGGTAGCTGCCCAGGGCGAAGTGCAGGCGCAGCAGCCGGCCCAGCGCATCGTCCGGGTTCCGTACGATCCGCGCCCCGGCGTCCGGGCCGCGCCCGGCCTGGGCGACCAGCACCCCGATCGTCTCCAGCACCCGCAGCGCCTCGCGCAGCGCGGACCGGCTGACGCCGAGGACCGGCGCCAGTTCGCGCTCGGGCGGCAGGCGGTCCCCGGCCTTGAGCTCTCCGGCGAGCACCCGCTCCTCGATGCGCTCCAGTACGAGCTCATGTGTGCGCGACTGCCGCACAGGTCGCCATTCGGCGGTCATCCCCAACTCCCCGGCTCGGCCCTCACGCTCCCGTGCAAAAACTATGTCACACAGGATGTGTGGTCGGACCACACTGCCCGGACGCCGGGAGCGTTCGGCCACCGGACCGAGGGTGCCGAGTGCGGCCGCCGCCGGTCAGACTTCGAGGTCCAGTCGCGGTCCCTCGCGCCGGGACGGCTCGCGGCGGAGCAGGTGCTCCTGGGCGGTGGTCGCGATCCGGTCGAGGACCCGCTGTCGCAGCGCGTCGGGCGGGGTCACCGCTTCCGCATCGCCCAGACACGCGACGGTGGCCGCCAGGTCGGCGACCTCCCTGGCACAGGCGTCACAGCCGGCCAGGTGGGTCGAAAAGGCGGCCGCCTCCTCGGGCGGAAGGGCGTGCAGGACATACGCCCCGACAGCCTGGTGCGGATCCTCGGTGGCAGACATCAGCCGCCCCCCAGACAGACGCGCAGTCTCCGCAGTCCGGTGCGCATCCTCGTTTTCACCGTGCCCGCGGGGGTGGACAGGGCCTCGGCGACCTCCGCGTAGGTCAGGCCCTGGTAGTAAGCGAGGACCAGCGGCAAGCGCTGGGTGTTCCCGAGGCCGGCCAGACAGCGGTACACCTGAGCCCGTTCCTCCCGCTCCTCGACGGCCTCCACCACTTCGTCGAACGGGGTCCGGTGGGACAGTTGCGCGGCCTTCCGCTCGCGTTCCGCACCGGCCCGCACCGACCTCACCCGTTCCACCGCCCGGCGGTGGGCCAGCGTCAGGACCCACGACTTCGCGGCACCGCGCTCAGGACGGAACCGGTCGGCCTTCCGCCATACTTCGATCATCACGTCCTGTGTCACCTCTTCAGCCTGCGCCTCGTCACGCAGAATCCGATAGGACAGGCCCATCACGGGCACCACGAGGGCGTCGTACACGCCGACGAACGCATTCTCGTCACCCTGGGCGACCCGCACGAGCAGACCGTCCACGCGACGGTCCGTGGCAGACCGCTCCGGAGGCCGAGGCCCCTCGGATGCGGTGGGCGAAATGCGGCTCACGACGTGTCGAACCGTCCCCTCGTCAGTCTGGTGCGGACCGTGTCTCCGGGAAGGAGTGCGCCGGACGCCACGCGGCGGCCGCGCCCTCCCAGGCTGACGTCCCCTCACGAAAAGCGCAGCCGGTCGTGGCCCGTTCGGCTGAGCCGGCCGCGCCCTCCGGGCCCGCGAACCCGGTACCTCCCCGCCCGGCGGCGCCGTGGTGTACGGGACTCGGACAGCGTCGGCACAAGGGCCGGTAAGGGGCGCGAAATAGCAGGTCATCCCCGCTTTGGAGCTCTTGCGCAAGGGTGCGGGGCCACCCGCTGAAGGAGAAAAATCCGCATTTCGACATCCATGACGGTGCGGGCCTCGAATACACGTTAGGAACTGCCCGTGCGACGCGGACCGAGCGCCTGCGGGACCGAGGTGCCGGCCGACGGTGGCCGGCGCTTCTCCAGGGAGGTCGCCATGGTCGGAAAGCCGGTCGAAGAACTGACCTCGCATCCGGAGGAGTCCTCAGCCGGCCGGTGCGCCGAGGACGCCCCGGCCATCGATGTCGAGGGCACCCTTGCCGCCACACTGGCTGAGGTCATGGGTACGGGTCAGATGCCGGTGGACCGGCACTTCTTCGACGATCTGGGCGCCGACTCCCTGGTGATGGCACATTTCTGTGCGCGGGTCAGGAAGCGTGCCGACCTGCCGTCGGTCTCGATGAAGGACATCTACCGGTATCCGACGATCCGGGCGCTGGCGGCGGCTCTGGCAGGCTCCACAGCGGCCTTCCCGGTCGAGGCCCCGTCCCCTGACTCTGCTGTGGCCCCGACTCCCCCTGCGGCTCCGGCTTCCGCGGCCGCACCCCGGTACGTCCTGTGCGGAGCGCTGCAACTCCTGACGTTCCTCGGGTACTCCTGTCTCGTCGCCCTACTCACGGCTTGGGGCTACGAGTGGATCTCCGCCGGGACGGGCGTGTTCGACCGTTATCTGCGGTCGGTCCTGTGCGGCGCGGCCGGTCTGCTGCTGCTGTGCGCCCTTCCGATCCTGGCGAAATGGGTCCTCGTCGGCCGGTGGAAGCCCCAGCAGTTCCCCGTCTGGAGCCTGCCGTACGTCCGCTTCTGGGTCGTCAAGACACTGATCCGCTCGAACCCGCTGGTCCTGTTCGTCGGTTCGCCGCTCTACCCGCTCTACCTCAGGGCGCTGGGCGCGAAAATCGGGCGAGGTGTCACGGTCTTCTCGCGCAGTGTGCCGGTGTGCACCGATCTGCTTGCCATCGGCGACGGTACCGTCATCCGCAAGGACTCGTTCCTCAGCTGCTACCGGGCACAGGACGGACTGATCCAGACCGGCGCGGTGGTCCTCGGGAAGAACGTGGTCATCAGCGAGGCCACTGTGCTCGACATCGAGACCGCGCTGGGCGACGGGTCCCAGCTCGGCCATGCCTCGTCCCTGCACAGCGGGCAGGTGGTGCCTGACGGCGAGCGCTGGCACGGATCACCGGCGCAGCGGACCGAGGTGGACTACCGCGTGGTGGAGCCGGCCGGTTGCGGCGCCCTGCGCAGGACGGTGCACAGCTCCCTGCAGCTGGCGACCGTGCTGCTCCTGTACGTGCCGCTGGCGGTCGGCGGCGTGGGCATCCTGCTGGCCGAGGCACCGCAGCTCACCGCGGTCCTGGAACCCGGACCCACGGCGCTGAGCGACTGGACGTTCTATGTGGACGCCCTGGTGGTGTCCTTGCTCTTCTTCGCTGCCGTGCCGCTCGGCCTCCTCTTCCAGGCCACGGTCCCGCGTCTGCTCAGCCGGACCATCACGCCGGGCAAGGTCTATCCGCTGTACGGCTTCCACTACGGGGTGCACCGGCTGATCGCCCTGACGACCAACCGGAAGTTCCTGATGCGCCTGTTCGGCGACAGCTCCGCCATCGTGCACTATCTGCGCTGCCTCGGATACGACCTCTCCCGGGTCGAACAGACCGGGTCGAACTTCGGTACCGAGGTCAAGCACGAGACGCCGTACCTGAGTTCCGTCGGAAGCGGGACGATGGTCGCCGACGGCCTGTCGATCATGAATGCCGATTTCTCGGACACGTCCTTCCGCGTCTCCCGGACCTCGATCGGACCGCGTAACTTCCTCGGCAACCGGATCGCCTACCCCTCGCGGGGAAAGACGGGCGACAACTGCCTGCTCGCGACAAAGGTCATGGTCCCGGTCGACGGTGAGATCCGGGAGGGTGTCGGGCTCCTCGGCTCTCCCAGCTTTGAGATTCCCCGCTCGGTCCAGCGGGACAGCACCTTCGACCAGCTGAAGAACGGCGAGCAGCTGAGCCGTCAGCTCGCCGCCAAGAACCGGCACAACGCCGCCACCATGGGGCTCTATCTCCTGGTGCGGTGGCTGTATTTCTACTGGGCCACCCTCCTCGTGGCGGTCGCCGCCGAGCTCTACGACTCGCTCGGCGCCCTGGCGCTCGCGCTGGCCAACGTGCTGGTCCTGCTGTCCGGTGTCCTCTATTTCGTGCTGGTCGAACGGGCCGTGACGGCGTTCCATCCCCTGGTCCCGCTGTTCTGCTCGATCTACGATCCGCGCTTCTGGCGGCGGGAGCGCTTCTGGAAGGTGCCCGCGGAAAGCTATCTGCTGATCTTCAATGGCACCCCGTTCAAGAACCTGATCTGGCGGCTGCTGGGCGTCCGGATCGGCCGCAGGGTCTTCGACGACGGCTGCTATCTGACCGAGCGGACTCTGGTCGCCATCGGAGACGGCTGCACCCTCAACGTGGGGAGTGTCGTCCAGTGCCACTCGCAGGAGGACGGCGCCTTCAAGTCCGACCGCAGCACGATCGCAGCGGGCTGCACGCTCGGCGTCGGCGCCTTCGTCCATTACGGCGTGGCCATGGGTGACGGTGCGGTGCTCGCGCCCGACTCCTTCCTGATGAAGGGCGAGGCCGTCCCGCCGGACGCGCGATGGGGCGGGAATCCGGCCCGGCAGACCTCGGCCGGGACGCCGGCGAGGGTTGGAGGTAGAAGCCGATGACCACATCCATGACAGCCAACACCGCATGCGGACGCGGTGCGTTGACCGACGGCGCGTTCACCAGGGTTCCGCGATGGACCCGCGTCCCGGTTCCGGGCACCGCCGAGCACGGGACGGTCCTCCCTGGTCACCTGCTGGGAACGCTGCACCGGCTGGCCGACACCCTGCGGGTGCCGCTGAGTTCGGTGCTGCTGGCCGCGCATGCCAAGGTGCTCGCCGCGCTGTCCGGCGACCAAGAGATCGCGACCGGCTACCTCGCCGAACGGGGCGGCGCGCCGCTGCCGTGCCGGCTGACGGCCGCGGCCGGCTCATGGCGGGCCCTCCTGCTGGACACCCACCGGGCAGAGGTGGAGCTGCTGGAGCGCCGGCGGTTCCCGGCCGACGCGTTCGGACCGGAAGCGGGTCGGGCCGAGGAGTCCCCCGAGACCGTGTTCGACCTGTCCGGTGCGGACGGCAGCCCGGTCGGCGACTCCGTGCTGTGGGTGGCCCTCGTCCGCCACGACGGCCGAGGTGTGCTGCGACTGCGGTACCGGACCGACGCGCTCGACGAGGAGTGCGCCGCCAGAATCGGCGGCTACTACCGCACGGCGCTCACTCTGATCGCCGCCGATCCGGAGGCCGAGCACCGGCGGCAGTCCCTGCTGTCCGCGGAGGAGCTGCAGCTGCAGCTCGAAGGGCTGGCCGGTCCGGTCCGGCAGCTGCCGGACCGCCGGTTCCACGAGCTGTTCGAGCAGCGGGTGCGGGCGCACCCGGACGCCATCGCCGCCGTGCACGGGAGCCGGCGGTGGACGTACCGGGAACTCAACGTCCGCGCCAACCGGTTGGCACACGCCCTGCTGGCGCGCGGGCTGGGCCGCGAAGACGTCGTCGCGGTGGTCACCGAGCGCAATCTGGAGTGGCTGGCCGCGCTGATCGCCATCTTCAAGGCCGGCGGTGTGTACCTGCCCGTGGAGCCGCACTTTCCGCCCGGCCGTATCGCGCTGATGCTCTCGCGGGCCGGATGCCGGCAGGTGCTGACCGAACCCGGCAGCACCACCGGCCTCGACCGGGCCCTCGCCTCGGTGCCCGGGGTCGAGACCCACGTCATCGACGCCGTCTGCGGAGCGAGCCACGCCGACAGCGACCCCGAGGTCCGGGTCGAGCCGGACCAGCTGGCCTACATCTACTTCACCTCGGGCTCCACCGGCGAGCCCAAGGGCGCGATGTGCGAACACCTGGGCATGCTCAACCACCTCTACGCCAAGATCGACGATCTGGCGATCGGCGAGGGGCAGGTGGTCGCCCAGACCGCGCCGCAGTGCTTCGACATCTCCCTGTGGCAGCTGCTCGCGGCGCTGCTGGTCGGCGGCCGGACCCTGCTGGTCGAGCAGGCGGCCGTACTGGACGTGGGACGCTTCGTCGACACGGTGGCCGACGGGCGGGCCACGGTGCTCCAGGTGGTCCCGTCGTACCTCGATGTCGTCCTGTCCTCTCTTGCACAGCGGCCGCGCGAACTGCCGGACCTGCGGTGCGTGTCGGTCACCGGTGAGGCGCTCAAGAAGGAGCTGGTCCAGCGCTGGTTCGCGGCACAGCCCGGGATCAGGCTGGTCAACGCCTACGGTCTGACCGAGACCTCGGACGACACCCACCACGAGGTCATGGACGGGGTGCCGGACACCGGGCGGGTCCCGCTCGGACGCCCTGTCAACAATGTGCAGGTGTACGTCGTGGACGAACACCTGGCGCCGGTGCCGCTCGGCGCCCCAGGAGAGATCGTCTTCTCCGGGGTCTGCGTCGGCCGCGGGTACATCAACGATCCTGAGCGCACCCGGCTGGCCTTCCTGCCGGATCCGCACCGTCCCGGGCGGCGGCTCTTCCGGGCGGGCGACCACGGACGCTGGCTCCCGGAGGGCAAGCTGGAGTTCCTCGGCCGCAGGGACAGCCAGGTCAAGATCCGTGGTTTCCGTATCGAGATGGGTGAGATCGAGAACGCCCTGCTCCGTGTGCCCGGGGTCGGCGACGGCACGGTGGTGGTCACCGAACGGGCGGGACACGGAAAGCGCCTGGTGGCCTTCTACTCCGGCCGGAATGCACTGGAGGCCGATGATCTCAGGGACCGGCTGCGCGAGTTGTTGCCGGAGTACATGGTCCCGTCGGTCTTCCTCTGGCGGGAGAGTCTTCCGCTGACCGCCAACGGCAAGATCGACAAGAAGGCGCTGGAGGCACTCGCCGGCGGACTCGACGCGGTCGAGCATCACTACCACGCCCCGCGTACACCGACGGAACGGCGGCTGGCCGCGGCCTGGGCCGAGGTGCTCGGCATGCCGCCGGACCGGATAGGCCGGCAGGACAACTTCTTCGACTGCGGCGGCACTTCACTGGCGGCCGTGGAACTCGCGGTCTCCCTGGGCCGGGTGGTTTCCGTCAAGGACGTTACCCGTCACCCCGTCCTCGCCGATCTCGCCCGGCAGGTCGACGGCGGGTCCGGGCGCCGCCCCGGCATGCTCCGCCCCCTGTCGGAACCGGGTGACGCCCAGGGCGACGTCGCACGGCCGGATGCGTCCCGAGCCGCTCCTGAGAGGAGAACCACGATGGTGTCGTCACTCCCGATCTCCCTGCCCGAACTGGAACGGGAACCCGGCAAGCCTCCGATGCTGCGGGCCGGGACCACCGACAGCGCGGCGCGCTGGGCAGCCGAGCGACGGGACGCACTGCGCGCCGTCGTCGCCGAGCACGGTGCGCTCCTGGTCCGCGGCCTGGGGATGAGCGACCCGGCAGAGGTCGGCGCCGTCCTTCATGGCCTGGACCTCGCTCCGCTGGCCGAACGGGAGGCCTTTGCCCTCCGGCAGCACTACTCCGAGGGCGTCTACTCCTCGTCGAAGTGGCCACCGAACCAGCCCATGTGCATGCATCACGAGCTGAGTTACACCCTGGAGTTCCCCGGACTGATGCTGTTCGCGTGCCTGAGCGCCCCCACCGCCGGCGGAGCCACCGCGGTGGCCGACGCGACGGCCGTGCTGGACGCGTTGCCCCCGGCCCTGACCGAGCGGTTCGAGCGGGAGGGCTGGCTGCTGACCCGCAGCTACCACCCCGAGATCGGGGCCACGTTGGACCAGGCGTTCGGTACCGAGGACCGGGAGGCCGTCGAGCGCTACTGCCGCGCCCACGCCATCGAGTTCACCTGGCAGCCCGACGGTGGTCTGCGCACCGGACAACGCCGCAGTGCCGTGGTGCGCCACCCGGTCAGCGGCCGGCGCTGCTGGTTCAACCAGATCGCGTTCCTCAACGAGTGGACGATGGCCCCCGAAGTGCGGGAGTACCTGATCGACGAGTACGGCCCCGACGGGCTGCCGTTCAACACGCGCTACGGAAACGGCGATCCCCTCGGCGAGGACGTGGTGCAGCTGCTCAACGAGGTCTACGAGGCCCACACCGCGCGCCGGCCGTGGGAGGCCGGTGACCTGCTGCTCGTGGACAACGTCCGGACCGCGCACAGCAGGGAGCCCTTCGAGGGGCCGCGGGACGTGGTCGTGGCCCTGGCCGACCCGGTGCGCCTGGCCGACTGCTCGCCGACCGTGGAGGTGACTCTCCCATGACCACCGTCCGCCCCACCCCGTCCCGGTCCGCACTCCCCGAGCCGCCCCCCACGCCGTCCTTCGCGGTGCTCTCCGGCGCCCAGGTGCACAAGGCCCTGCAGGGACGCGAAAAGGAGCTCGTGGACGTGGTCGAGGCCACCTACCGGCTGCACGGCGCGGGTGAGTCGGTGAACCCTCCCTCGTCCTTCCTGCGCTTCCCCGACCGCCCGTCCTCCCGGATCATTGCGCTGCCCGCCTCCGTCGGCGGGGAGACGCGGGTGGACGGCATGAAGTGGATCTCCAGCTTCCCGCCAAACGTGGCCGCCGGAATCCCCCGGGCCTCGGCCGTGCTGATCCTCAACGACTACGACACCGGCTACCCGTTCGCCTGCCTGGAAAGCTCGATCATCAGCGCGACCAGGACCGCCGCATCAGCGGCGTCGGCAGCCGACCGGCTCAGCCGCGGGCGCACCCGCCCGACCCGCGTCGGATTCTTCGGAGCGGGTCTGATCGCCCGCTACATCCACACCTTCCTGGAAGGTACCGGCTGGTCGTTCGACGAGATCGGTGTGCACGACCTGTCCGCCGAGAGCGCGGCCGGCTTCCGCCTGTACCTGGAGCAGTGCCGTACCACCGGGCGGGTCACCGTGCACCACACCGCCGAGGAGCTGATCCGCTCCAGCGACCTGGTGGTCTTCGCCACCGTCGCCCCTGCGCCGCATGTCCACGAGGTCTCCTGGTTCGGTCACCACCCGGTGGTGGTGCATGTGTCGCTGCGCGACCTCGCACCGCAGATCCTGCTGGCGTCGACCAATATCGTCGACGACATCGAGCACTGTCTGCGAGCCGCCACCTCCCCGCATCTGACCGAACAGCTCACCGGCAACCGGGAGTTCCTGCACGGCACGCTGGACGACGTGCTGGCCGGCCGGGTCGCGGTGCCGGCGGACCGGACCGCCGTCTTCTCCCCGTTCGGCCTCGGGGTGCTCGACCTCGCGGTCGGCAAGTACGTCTACGACGAGGTGGTCCGCTCCGGAGAACTGCAGGTCGTCGACGGCTTCTTCCATGAACTGCGCCGGTACGGATGAGCAGCCGGGACCCCGGCCGTCCAGGGAAAGGAGGCTTATGCACCCCACACGCCCGGAGAGATCAGCAGCCGGACCGCCGCACAGCGGCGCACCCCGCCGCGGACCCGTTACGGCGCCCCGTCCGGCTCGGTCGGACACCCGGCCCCGCCCACAGGAGCGAAGTCCGCCGCCACGGTCGGACGGACCTTTTGACGGTGCTCTGCCGCAGATGAGGAGACCATCGTGCCAGTCATAACCGCGCCCTACGCGTTCAACGAGGAAGAGCTCTATGTCGACCTCCGGTCGATCTTCGGGCACTCTCTCTTCCTCAAGTGTGAGGGCTTCAACTTCGCCGGCTCGATCAAGCTGAAGGCCGCGACCGAGATGGTGGAGTCCGCCGAACGGGACGGAGACCTGCGTCCGGAGACGGTCCTGGTCGAGTCCTCGTCCGGAAACCTCGGCGTGGCGCTCAGCATGATCGCGGCGAGCAAGGGCTACCGCTTTCTGTGCGTGACGGACTCCCGCTGCAACTTGGCGACCCGACTGATGATGGAGGCGTTGGGCAGCCAGGTGCATGTGGTCGCCGACCAGGAGTCCAACGGCGGCTTCCTCGGCGCCCGGCTCGCCTACATCCGCAGCCTGTGTGCCTCCGACGAACGGTGTCTGTGGCTCAGTCAGTACACCAATCCGAGCAACTGGCGGGCGCACTACCGCAGGACGGCACCGGCCATCGCCCGCGCCTTCCCAGGGCTGGACCTGCTGTTCGTCGGAGCCGGCACCACCGGCACCCTGATGGGCTGTGCCCGCTACTTCCGCGAGTGGCACCGACCCGTACGGATCATCGCCGTGGACAGTGTCGGCTCGGTGACCTTCGGCGGTACTCCGGGGCACCGGATGATCCCCGGCCTGGGCATGAGCGTCCAGCCGCCGCTGCTCGACGAGTCCTATGTGGACGACGTCGTACGGGTGGAGGAGGCGGACACCATCCGCGCCTGCCATCGGCTGGCCAAACGCGGCTTCGTGTTCGGCGGCTCGACCGGCACCGTGGTCAGCGGCGCGACGGACTGGCTGACCCGGCACGATGCCCGGGGCCGCACGGCGGTGGCCATCGCCCCGGACCTCGGCGAGCGCTACCTCGACACCGTCTACCACGACAACTGGGTGCAGGATCTGTACGGCGAGGACGTACTCGCCCCCGATCCGCCGACCGGCCCCGATTCGGCACCGGTCGGCCCCGATACCGCCCCGGTCGGTCCCACACCACCGGCGGGCCC
The DNA here is from genome assembly GCF_040650675.1 of Streptomyces sp. NPDC048637. Classification (NCBI taxonomy): domain Bacteria; kingdom Bacillati; phylum Actinomycetota; class Actinomycetes; order Kitasatosporales; family Streptomycetaceae; genus Streptomyces; species Streptomyces sp. NPDC048637. The sequence continues at coordinate 24,156 of NZ_JBEZHQ010000007.1, read as the reverse complement.
ACCGGAGCCGCAGCCGCGCCGGCGGCCTCGGCGCCACGAGGCCTGAGGCCGGCCGCGCTGCGCCGCCGGGCCGACCGCCCGTGTTCCGGCGTGGGCGGTCGGCCCGCGTCAGGCCGTGGGCGGTGGCGTCGTCATTGCGTCAGTCCTCGCCGACGGCAACGACAACCACGGCATGACCACCGCCGATGCCGACCACGGCCGCGTCGAAGGTGGCCTCGGTGACGGGCATCCACGAGACGTTGCCGTCACGGCCCTCCCGATACGCGGCGCAGCCGTTGACACGCCACTGGGCGTCCGGGCCGAGCAACGCTGCCAGCCCGTCCGCGATGGCGTCGGCCACGGGGCGCATCGGGCCGTCCCCGAAGTCCCAGTGGACGAGGTTGCGGATGAGCGTGGCGGCAAGCCAGGGCGACACCTCGGGCGGCGGGATCCGCCTGCGCAGGGCGGACTCCATCTCCTTCGGTCCTTGGGGGCCGCCGTGCCTGTGCTTGCACTCTCGGCAGTGCGGTGCGAGCAGGCCGGTGGGTGTCAGGACGTCCCAGCACAGCTGCCCATGGTCCCGGCCGTCGTCCGGCCCGAGATGGACGATCCGGTCCGCATACTCGCCCCACTCGGTCAGCCACATGCCGAGATCCGCATCCGCTCCCAGGTCGTACGCCGGTGGCCCCTCGAACGACAGCTTCATGGCTCTCTCCCCCTTGTCCGGCGCTCGTGTCCATACCGAGCGCAACGGGGCCTGACTGTAACTCAGACCGCAGATCAGCCACCCCCGCCCGCCAGGCAGTCCGTGACCCACTGGTGGAAGGCGCCGATGTGGTGCTCGCTGGGCACCAGGACACCGCCGTTCCGGTAGGCGCGCGAGCTCATGGCCGGCTGGGTGCGCTCGCAGGCGTCGAAGTCCTGGGCGTTGACCCGGTGGAAGAGTTCGACGGACTTGGAGACATCGGCACCGGCGTCGACGATCTCGGGCAGGTACAGCCAGTCGCATTCGACGACGGTGCGGTCGGGGGCCATCGGGAACATCCGGTGGACGATGACATGGTCCGGGACGAGGTTGACGAACACCTGCGGGCGGACGGTGATCGCGTAGTAGCGGCGGTCCTGGGTGTCCTCGATACCGGGGAGCCGGCCGAAGCCCTCGGTGCCGTCCACGGTGAATCCGGTGGCCTCGTCGGCGAAGGCCGCACCGTGTCCGACGTAGTACTGGGCGGCGAAGCCGTCGGCGAACTCCGGGAGCACATCGGTGAGTTCGGGGTGGATGGTGGCGCAGTGGTAGCACTCCATGAAGTTCTCGATGATGAGCTTCCAGTTGGCCAACACGTCATAGGTGAGGCGCTTGCCGAGGGCGAGTCCGTCGGTGCGGTAGCGGTCGAGGGAGGCGGCGTCACCCAGCCGTTCGACGGCCGCGCCGATCACGGTGTCCTCGAAGGACGGCGGCTCGTCGGCCAGACACACCCAGGCGTAGCCGAGCCATTCGCGGAGCGGGACGGTGACCAGACCGCGTTCGGTGCGGTCGAGGTCCGGCATCTTCTGCAGGTTGGGGGCGGCCACCAGACGGCCGTCGAGGTCGTAGGTCCAGGCGTGGTAGGGGCACTGGAGGTTGCGGCGGACCTCGCCGGACTCCTCGGTGCACAGCTGCGCGCCGCGGTGCCGGCAGATGTTGAGGAAGGCGCGCAGCGCACCGGCGCGGTTGCGGGTGATCAGTACGCTCTCCCGGCCGATCCGGACGGTGCGGAAGGCGCCGGGCTTTTCCAGGTCGGCGCTGCGGACCGCACAGAACCACAGCCGCTCGAAGATCTTCTCCTGCTCCTGGCGGAAGATCTCGGGGTCGGTGTAGTGGTGGCCGGCGAGGGTGGCGATCAGGCTCGGGTAGGCAGTGGTCGCGGGCGTGGTGGGTGCCGTCGGTGAGGACTCGGTGGGCGTGGTCGTCATGGATGCTCTCCTCAAGCGGCCGCGGCGGCGGGCCGGCGGGGGTCGAACAGCTCGATGGGGTGCGCGGTGGCACCGGTCAGCGCGAGATCGGCGACGATCTCGCCGACCACCGGGACGAACTTGAAGCCGTGTCCGGAGAAGCCGCAGGCGACGGTCACCGTCTCCGGGTGCGCGGGGTGCCGGGTGATCACGAAGTGTTCGTCGGGGGTGTTGGAGTACATGCAGGTGGCGGCCTTGAGGAAGCGGCCGGGGAGGGCGGGGATGCGCGGGGCGAGCTGGTCGGCCATGGCGCGTACCTCGTGGTCGTGCACGGTGCGTTCGATGGTCTCCGGGGTGCAGACGGTGCCCTTGCGGAAGAACGCGACCTTGGCGCCGCCGCCGGGCCCGTCGATCGACGGGAAGCCGTAGATCTGGACGCCCCGGTCGTCCTCCCAGATGTAGATCGGGTGCCGGTCGGGGACGAACGGCGCGGTGCCGCCGTCCGGGGCGAACCAGTACATGACCTGTCGTTCGATGGTGAACGGCACGCCCAGGTCGGTGAGCAGCTGGGGCGCCCAGGCCCCGGGGCAGATCACCAACTGGCCTGCGGTGTAGGTGTCTTCCGGGGTGTGGACGCGGACCCCGGCGCCGCCGGGCAGCTCCTCCCAGCGGGTGACCGGCTCCTCGAAGTGCAGCTCGGCGCCGTCCTGGCCGGCGAGCTGGACATGCGCGGCGACGGTGTACTCCGGCCGGACCAGGCCCGCCCGTGCCTCGTACAGCGCGACCTCGTCCTCGGCGGGGGTGAGGGTCGGGAAGCGGCGGCGGATCTCCTTGGGTTCGAGCATCTCGTGCGGGAGGTCCCACTGGCGGGCGGATTCCAGACTGCCGCGGACGGTGCGGCTGTCGGGCCGGCCGAGCATCACCCCGCCGCAGAGGGTGGCGATCTCCCGTCCGGTGTCCCGCTCCAGCTTCTCGTACAGCTCGTACGAGCGCAGCAGCAGCGGTACGTAGGCGGGGTCCTCGAAGTAGGACTGGCGGGTGATGCGGGAACCGCCGTGGCTGGAGCCGCGGTTGTGCACCGGGCCGTACTTCTCCAGGCCCAGGACCCGGGCGCCGCGGGCGGCGAGATGGTGGGCGGCGGCGCTGCCCATGCCGCCGAGGCCGAGAACGATGACGTCGTAGGTGGGAGCCATGCGGTTGCTCCTTCTGCGTACGGAGGGCGAGCGGATCACCGGTGGATCACGGACGGGCTGCCCTGGTGCTACCTGCGGATGCGCTCCATCTGCGGGTCGAAGAGGGGCTCTTGGGCGACGGTGGCGGGGATCTTCTCGCCGAAGTACTCGATGTGTACGGCGGTGCCGGGGGCCGCCGCGGTCGCCGGCAGCCAGGCGTAGGCGATCCCGCGGCCGAGGGTGTAGCCGTAGGCGGCGGAGGTGACATAGCCGGCCGGGGCGCCGTCCACATGGACCGGTTCCTTGCCGAGCACGACGGCCGCGGGGTCGTCGAGGGTGAGGCAGGTGAGCCTGCGCGACACGGTCTCCTCGCTCGCGCCCGCCAGCGCCGACCGGCCGACGAAGTCGCCCTTGGCGGGTCGGACCGCGAAGCCGACGCCGGCCTCGTAGGGGTTGTGCTCGGTGGTCATGTCATGGCCCCAGGAGCGGTACCCCTTCTCCAGGCGGAGGCTGTTGAAGGCGCTGCGCCCGGCGGCGATCACCCCGTGCTCCCGGCCGGCCTCCCAGAGCGTGTCCCACAGCCGCAGCCCCAGATCGGCGGTGGTGTACAGCTCCCAGCCGAGCTCGCCGACGTAGCTCAGGCGCATGGCGGTGACCGGGACATGGCCGAGGTGGGTCTGCTTGGCCCGGAAGTAGCCGAAGGCCTGGTGCGAGAAGTCGTCGCGGGTCAGGGGCTGGACCAGGTCGCGGGCGAGCGGCCCCCAGACGCCGATGCAGCAGGTGCCGGAGGTGAGGTCACGGACCTGGACTCCCTCGCCGGGGGCGTGCCGCAGCAGCCAGTCGAGGTCGGATCCGCTGTTGGCGCCGACCTGGAAGCGGTCCGGGGCGAGCCGGGCGACGGTGAGATCGGAGCGGATGCCGCCGGTCTCGTCCAGGAGCAGGGTGTAGGTGACGGCGCCCGGCTTCTTCGCGAGGTTGTTGCTGGTCATCCGCTGGAGGAAGGCGAGGGCGCCGGGGCCGGTGACCTCCAGCCTGCGCAGCGGGGTCATGTCGTAGAGGGCGACCTTTTCGCGGGTGGCCCTGGCTTCGGCGGCGGCGATCGGCGACCAGTAGCGGGCCGACCAGGCGTCGCGCTCGGGGAGCTGGAGGCCTTCGGCGAGCGGGGCGTTGGCCTCGTACCAGTGCGGGCGCTCCCAGCCGCCGCCCTCCAGGAAGTACGCGCCGAGCTCCTGCTGCCGTGGGTAGAAGGGGCTGGTGCGCAGCGGGCGCGGCTGTTCCATGGGCTGCAGCGGGTGGATGACGTCATAGACCTCGATGAAGTTCTGGGCACCGCGGTCGGCGACATAGGCGGGTGAGCGCTGGGCGTCCTCGAAGCGGTAGAGGTCGCACTCATGGATGTCGATGGCCGGCCGGCCGTCCGTCATCCACTCGGCGACGGCCTTGGCGACGCCCGCGGAGTGGGTGACCCAGACCGCCTCGGCGAGCCAGAATCCGCGCAGTTCACGGGATTCGCCGAGGACCGGCATGCCGTCGGGGGTGAAGGAGAAGACGCCGTTGAAGCCCTCGGCCACCCGGGACGAGCCCAGTGCGGGCAGCAGTTGGACGCTGTCCTGCCAGCTCGGCGCGAAGTCCTCCGCGGTGAAGGGCAGCGAGGACGGCATGACCGGTGCCTCGTCGAACGCGGCGACGGTGAAGGGGTCGACGGGCATCGGGCGGTGGGCGTAGGAGCCGATGCCGATCCGGTCGGTGTGTTCGCGGAAGTAGAGGTCGCGGTCCTGGAAGCGCAGGATCGGCTTGCTCGCCTCTGTACGGGGGTCGTTGACGCCGTCGAGTTCGGGCAGCGGCCCGGTGGTGGCGTATTGATGGGCCAGCGGCAGGAGGGGTACGTCCACCCCGGCCATCGCGCCGATCACCGGGCCCCAGAAGCCGGCGGCCGAGACGACATGGTCGGCGGGGAAGGTGCCCCGGTCGGTGGTGACGCCGGTGACCCGGCCGTCCTCCCGCTCGATCCCGGTGACGGTGTGCCGCTCCAGGAAGCGGGCGCCGCGCCGCTCGGCCCGGGCGATCTGGGCGCGGCAGGCGAGCACGGCGCGGGCCAGGCCGTCGTCAGGGGTGTGGAAACCGCCGTGGAGCGTGGTCTCGTCCAGCATCGGCCACAGTTGCTTGCACTGCTGGGGGCCGATCAGTTCGCCGTGGACACCCCAGGAGGCCGCGAGTCCGGCCTTGCGGTGCAGATCGGCCCAGCGGGCCTCGGTGGTGGCGATCTCCAGACCGCCGACCGGGTTGAAGCAGGGCAGCCCGTCCACCTCCAGGGCACCGAACTTCTCGACGGTGTAGGCGGCGAACTCGGTCATGGTCTTGGACGGGCCGGTCTGGAAGACCAGACCGGGGGCGTGCGAGGTGGAGCCGCCGGGGGCCGGCAGCGGGCCCTGTTCGAGGACGGTGACGTCGGTCCAGCCGCGGGCGGTCAGCTCATCGGCGAGGGAGCAGCCGACGATGCCGGCACCGATGACAACCACACGGGAACTGTGGGCGGGCGTACGGGACATGTCCCTCCTCCTGCTGGTCGGGGTGGTCCACTGGGGTGGGTGTGACGCCGTTACAGGACCACGACGGAGCGCAGTACCCGGCCGTCGCGCATCTTGTCGAACGCGGACTCCACCTCGTCCAGGGCGATCGTCTCGGTGACGAATCCGCCGAGGTCGAGCCGTCCGCTGAGGTAGCGGTCGATGAGGACGGGGAAATCGCGGCTGGGCAGGCAGTCGCCGTACCAGGAGGACTTCAGGGCGCCGCCGCGCGAGAAGAGATCGATGAGCGGCAGGTCGATGCGCATGTCCGGGTCGGGGACGCCGACCTGGACCAGGGTGCCGGCCAGATCCCGCATGGAGAAGCCCTGGGTGTAGGTCTCGGGGCGGCCCACCGCGTCGATCACCACATCCGCGCCATGGCCGCCGGTCAGTCCGCGGACCGCCTCGATGGGGTCCGTACCGCGGGAGTTGACGGTGTGGGTGGCGCCGAAGCGGGTGGCACCGTCCAGCTTCCGGTCGTCGATGTCGACCGCGATGATCCGGCGCGCGCCGGCGATCGAGGCACCGGCGATCGCCGCGTTGCCGACCCCGCCGCAGCCGATGACAGCGACGGTGTCCCCGCTGCCCACTCCGCCGGTGTGCACGGCCGCACCGTACCCCGCCATCACCCCGCAGCCGATGAGGCCGGCCGCTTCGGGACGGGCGTTGGGGTCGACCTTGACCGCCTGTCCGGCGGCGACCAGGGTCTTCTCGGCGAAGGCCCCGATGCCGAGCGCGGGGGCGAGCGGGGTGCCTCCCCCGGACTTCGTCCGGGAGGTGCCCCCGAGCAGCGTCATCGGCTGGGTGGCGTTGCGGGAGTCGAAGCAGTACCAGGGCCGGCCGCGGCGGCAGGACCGGCAGCTGCCGCAGGGTGCCCGCCAGGCGAGGACGACGTAGTCGCCCGGGGCGAGATCGGTGACGCCGGGGCCGACCGACTCGATGACGCCGGCCGCCTCATGGCCGAGGAGGAAGGGGAATTCGTCGTTGATCGCACCGTCCCGGTAGTGCAGGTCGGTGTGGCAGACCCCGCAGGCCTGCACGGCGACAAGCACTTCTCCCGGGCCGGGATCCGGCACCAGAATCGTCCGCAGCTCGACCGGTGCGCCTTGTTTCGCCGCGACGACGGCATGGACTTCGTGTGGCATGCCCTACCCCTCAGTGTTGCGCACTGCACGACTGGTTGCGCGATGAGAGACATCGTGGAGACGCCGGATCGGCACCGTCAAGAGGTACGAGCCAGCTCTTGGTAAAGGACCCGTGACGCGCCCGGACACCGCGACGGGGCCGGAACGCACGCTCCGGCCCCGCCTCCGCACCCTCACCCGTCATCCGGTCAACAGGCGTACCCCATCCGCCGCGACAGCTCCTCAGCTGCGGCAACGGTGCCCTTGGCGACCTCGGGCAGCCGCTCCTCGGCCAGCCGGTAGGCGGGCACCGACACACTGATCGCCCCGATCACCGAGCCGTCGTGCGCCCGCACCGGCGCCGCGACCGCACGCAGCCCGAGCTCCAGCTCCTCGAACGCCACCGCAAAACCGCGCTCGACCACTTCGGCGAGCTCACGGCGCAGCGCGGCGGCCGAGGTGACCGTCCGCTCGGTGAGCCGCGGCAACTTCCGCGCCAGCACGGCCTCCTGGACCGGTGCGGGCTGGAACGCGAGCAGCGCCTTGCCGCTGGAGGTGGCGTGCAGCGGCGTACGCCGGCCGAGCCAGTTCTGTGCGGTGACCGATGCCGGGCCGCGCGCCTGCATGATGTTGACGGCGGCGTCGCTCTCCAGCACCGCGATGTTGACCGTCTCGCCCATCTCCTCGGCCAGCTGCCGGCAGACCACCGCGCCCTCCTGGGAGATGTCCAGCCGTACCGCCGCCGCACCGGCCAGCCGCAGCACCCCGGCGCCGAGGTAGTACTTGCCGCGCTCCTGCTCCTGCCCGACCAGCCCGCGGTTCTCCAGCACACCCAGCAGCCGGAACGCGGTCGACTTGTGGACTCCCAGCTCATCGGCGACCTCGGTCACCCCGGCCTCGCCGTGCCGGGCCAGGATCTCCAGCACGGTCACGGCCCGGTCCACCGACTGCACACCGCCCGGCTGTTTCGGCGGCCTGTCCTCCGCCGGCCCCTCCACGATGTCCGTCATCTGTTGGATCTCACCACCTGGCACCCCGGCCGTGGCGCGGGATTCGAAGGGTCGGCATTTCCGGGGATCGCTTGACGCATCCGCTCCCCATCTGGATTCTGTTGCGCATAGCGCTTCATCGTGCGCACCGCGAAACTCGATGATACCGAACAGTAACAGGGGGGTCCTGTGATTCCTGTCTGCCCTCTCGCCGACCTGCCCACTGGCGAGTCCGTACGCATCGACACCGCACCTCCGATCGCCGTCTTCCACGCCGACGGGCAGCTGTACGCCATCGACGACACCTGCACCCACCAGGACGCCTCGCTCGCGGACGGCTGGCTGGAGGGGCGTCTGGTCGAATGCCCGCTGCACGCCGCTTCATTCGATCTCCGCACCGGAGCGCCGACCTGCCTGCCCGCCCGCCGGGCGGTGCGCACCCACCCCGTGACCGTCGAGGACGGCATGATCTACGTCCACCACCTCGCCACCGAGGAGGGCACCGCCGCATGAAGTCGGTCGCTGTCATCGGGGCCTCGCTGGCGGGCCTGTACGCCGCGCGGGCACTGCGCGCCCAAGGATTCGACGGCCGCCTGGTGATCGTCGGGGAGGAACACCACCGCCCCTACGACCGGCCGCCGCTGTCCAAGGGCTTCCTCACCGGCGCCACCGCAGACCAGGGTCAACTGGCCCTGGCCGACGCCGAGGAGATCGCCGAACTGGACGCCGAGTGGCTGCTCGGCACCCGGGCCACCGGGCTCGACACCCGCGGGCGCACGGTGCTCCTCGACGGCGGCCGGTCCCTGACCACCGACGGTGTGGTCATCGCCACCGGCGCCACCCCGCGCCGCCTCCCCGGCCCGGCCCCCACCGGCACCCACACCCTGCGCACCCTTGAGGACGCCCAGGCACTCCGCGCGGAGCTGACCCGCGGCCCGGTCCGCGTCGTGGTGATCGGCGGGGGCTTCATCGGCGCCGAGGTCGCCTCGTCCTGCGCCGGTCTCGGCCATGACGTCACCGTGGTCGAAGCCGCCCCGCTCCCTCTCGTCCCCCAACTCGGCGACACCATGGCCGGGATCTGCTCCGCCCTCCATGCGGACCACGGTGTCACCCTGCTCACCGGAACCGGTGTCGCCCGACTGCACGACAGCGGCGCGGGGAATCGCGTCACCGGGGTCGAGCTGGCCGACGGCCGGCTGCTCCCCGCAGACGTGGTCGTCATCGGCATCGGGGTACGCCCCCACACCGCCTGGCTCCAGGACTCCGGACTCCCGCTCGACGACGGGGTGTGCTGCGACGCGGGCGGGGTCACCCCGCAGCCCCACGTCGTGGCGGTCGGCGATGTCGCCAGGGTGGACGGCATCCGCGCCGAGCACTGGACCAGCGCCACCGAACAGGCCGCCGTCGCCACCCGGAACCTGCTCGCCGGCCGCACCGTCGCGGCCCACCGGAGCCTGCCGTACTTCTGGTCCGACCAGTACGGCGTGCGCATCCAGTTCGCCGGCCGGCGACTGCCCACCGACACTCCGCGCATCGTCGAGGGCTCGCCCGATGACCGCAGCTTCCTCGCCTGCTACGAACGCGACGGGCGCACCACCGCCGTACTGGCCCTCAACCGGCCCCGCCCGTTCATGCGACTCCGCCGCGATCTGGCCCGCGCCACCGAGCCAGTCACCACCTGACCTCCGTCCAGGAAGGCGCCCAGCGCGTGACGACTGTGGCGCAGCAGACAGTGAGAGGCGGATGACGGCGCCGCTGGGGTGTGTTCGGAACAGCGGAACGTCTGCCGGCCGGTGGCGTTCCGCGACCGCGTTCTCTTCCTAGGAGACCCACACGTGACTCCCAGCGCCGCCGCCACCCGAGCGGCCCAGACGCTCTCCCGCCCCTTCGACCTGGGCGGCCTCACCGTGCCGAACCGGATAGCCATGGCGCCGATGACCCGCGAGTTCTCGCCGGGCGGTGTCCCGGGCGCCGATGTCGCGGACTATTACGCGCGCCGTGCCGCCGGCGGCGTCGGCCTGATCATCACGGAGGGGACCTACGTCGAGCACGCCGCCGCCGGAACCAGCGGCGCCGTCCCCCGCTTTCACGGCGAGGACGCACTCGAAGGCTGGGGCCGCGTCGTGGCGGCGGTCCATACGGCGGGCGGGACGATCATGCCGCAGCTGTGGCACGTCGGAATGGCCCGCCAGGCGGGCGCGCCGCCGTTCCCGGACGCCCCGCCGTCCGGCCCGTCCGGAATCGCCCTCGACGGCACACCGTCCGGGCACACCATGACCCAGCGGGACCTAGACGAGGTCATCGCGGCGTTCGCCGAGGCGGCGGCCACGGCCGAGCGGCTCGGCTTCGACGGGGTCGAACTGCACGGTGCCCACGGCTACTTGATCGACCAGTTCCTGTGGTCGGGCACCAACCGGCGTACCGACGCCTACGGCGGCAGCCCTACCGCCCGTACGCGTTTCGCCGCCGAGATCGTGGCGGCCTGCCGGGAAGCGGTCTCCCCGGACTTCCCGGTCCTCTTCAGGATGTCTCAGTGGAAGATGGGCAACTACCAAGCACGCCTCGCCGAAACGCCGGAAGAACTCCAGGCGATCGTGGCGCCGCTGACGGACGCCGGCGTCACCGCGTTCCACTGCTCGACGCGCCGCTACTGGCTGCCCGAGTACGAGGGCTCGGACCTCAATCTCGCGGGCTGGGTCAAGAAGCTCTCCGGCCGGCCGGCCCTCACCGTGGGCTCCGTCGGACTCGACAACGAGTTCATCGGGACGTTCAAGGGCGAACAGGCGGGCGTCGCCGGCATCGACCGGCTGCTGGACAGGCTGGAGCGGGACGAGTTCGACCTCGTCGCCATCGGGCGGGCCCTGCTCGGCGACCCGGAGTGGGCCGCCAAGATCTTCGAGGGTCGCACCGAGGCACTCGTGCCGTTCGACGCCTCGATGCTGCGGACATTGAACTGACCCTGGAAGCACCGGGCGCGGCCGATCCGGTGCCGCGCCCGGTGCCACCGCCCGTCACCATGGCAACTCACTGTCCCGCCATGGCCGTTCACGCCTCCGAGGAGGATCGCCCACCGACCTCGTGATCACACGGACGGCCGCGAGCCGGGCGGACGTTTCCGGCCTCTTACCGCGCCCCGGCGGGCGGCGGTCAGACCGCGTTCAGCTGGGCGGCCGCGGCGTCGACGGTCTGGGTGAGCAGGGTGGCGATGGTCATGGGGCCGACGCCGCCGGGGACCGGGGTGATCAGGGCGGCACGGGTGCGCGCCGAGTCGAAGTCCACATCACCGACGTTGCCCGGGTTGGAGCCGGCGTCTATCACCACGGCCCCGGGCTTGAGGTGCTCACCGCGCAGGAACCGGGGCCGCCCGACGGCCGCGATCAGGACATCGGCCTCCTTGGTGAGCGACGCCAGGTCGGTGGTGCGGGAGTGGCAGTAGGTGACGGTGGCATTGCGGCCGAGCAGCAGCATCCCCACCGGCTTGCCGAGGATCGCGCTGCGGCCGACCACAACGGCGTGCTTGCCGGCCAGGTCGACGTCATAGTGATCCAGCAGCCGGAGGATGCCGCCGGGCGTGCAGGAGGCGAAGCCGTCCAGGCCGAAGCTCATCGCGGCGAAGGAGTGGCAGGTGACGCCGTCGACATCCTTCTCGGGGGCGATCGCCTCGAACGCGGCGCGCTCGTTGATGTGCGGGCCGGCCGGGTGCTGCAGCAGGATGCCGTGCACGGTGGGGTCGTTCGACAGTGCGGTGAGCGTGTCGACCAGCTCCGCGGTCGTGGTGGCGGCGGGCAGCGCGACATGCCGGGAGAGAATCCCGGCCTTGGCGCACCGGTTGCGCTTCATGCGTACGTACGTCACCGAGGCGGGGTCCTCGCCGACCAGGACCGTCGCCAGACACGGGGCCGTGCCGGTCCGTTCGGTGAGGGCCGCGGCGCGCCGGGCGGCCTGTTCGACGATGCTGCGGGCCAGTGTGCTGCCGTCCATGAGGCGGGCGTCCGGGGACATGGGCTACTCCTGAGCGTCGTGTGGGATCGCCCAGGCGCGCGGCACCGACCGTGGATGGCCGAGCCGCTCCCCGGTGGTACTCCACCCAAGCGCCAGTCACGGCTCGGCGCCCACTGTAATCGACAGCAGATTCGCCACCCGGGACGGCTCCGGTCACGGCCGTCACCGGCAGGCGGCGCGCTTCGACACCCGGATGCCTCCGGCGCCCGGCGGCACGGCCTCGTCACCCTCCTCCCTGACCGGGTGCGGAGAGGGGTGGTTGGGGAGCGGCGGTGGCCTCCCACTGGCTGAGGATGCCGTCCCAGTCGTGTTGGGCGGCGGTGATGGCGTTGGCATCCCAGGTGGGCTGGGTGGGCTGCTGATACTGCTGGTGTTCCTCGTACACCCGGTATTCCTGGTACTCCTGCGTTTCCGGGTAGCTCTGGTACGGCTGCTGCTTCCAGGGCTCCTGCTCGTAGTGCTCCCGTGGGGGCTGCTGTGGTCGCTCGCGCCAGGTCAGATGGGGGGTCTCGGGCTGTGGCTGTGGGGAGGGCGGGGGAGCGACCATCCGGCGGTGCCGCCCTGTGCGGTCCGGCGCGGGAGGCTGGACCGGGCGGCTCTCGGCGGACAGCTGTTGTGCGCGGGCCACCAGCAGCCGGACGTCGAGACCGAGTTCGGTGGCCAGGGCGGTGAGGTCAACTCCGCTGTGCCAGCTGCTCATCAGGACCGCGTCCAGCGCCGGTGCCCAGGCCGGTTCGGAGGGCTGGGGAGTGGCGACCGGGCCCGCCGGTGGGGGTGCCGCGGGGTGCCCGGCGGTCCCCTGCGCAGCCGCCGCCTGCGCGGGCTGCGGTGCGGGGGCCTGCGGTGCGGGGGCCTGCGGCGCGGGCTGCTGCGCTGCGGGGGGCTGCTCGCACGCGGGCTGGGCGAGCAGGCTCTTGGCGACCGCGCGGGCGTCGTCCTTGCCCACCGTGCGCCGGGCCAGCCGCACTTCGCGTTCGTCCAGGCCGAGCAGCTCCGCCACCACCGCGTCGCTGCCCACGGTCACGGCGAAGGCGGCCAGGGTCCGCGAACGGCGGGCCTCGGCCTCGTCGAGGAGCCCCTGCGTACGGCGGACCTCGTCATCGCTGCTGCAAAACGCCTGTGCGAGTACCGCGTGGCGCTCCCACAACTCCCTCGGTTCCATGACTGCGACAACGTTCCTTCGTCCGGATTGGACCGCTTCCCAGCTATAGATCACTGCATAAGGTGATATTCGATGGAGATCCGTCCCTGCCTACCAGGCAGAAGTACGGACGGCTGCAAAAATACGCAGTGACCCCAGCGTCGAAGAATCGTTTCTACGGCCATGAGCGTCCCCTCTTCCGGCACCGTCGCAGGTCACGGACAGACGTCCCTCCCCCGCCCCGGGCAGATGCCGCGGTGGATCACCGCGGAGGTCATCAGGCAGACACCGTTGTACGCCGGGCTGGTGAAGCAGTGGACCGAGCGCGCCGCCACGGTGCCCGGGGTCGCCGACCCCGAGTGGCAGCGCCTGGTCTCCTACCGTGCGCTGATGGAGGAGACCGAGATCGCCCTCACCGCCCTTCGGCCCCACCGTGCGCCCGACGTACTGCCCCCGAGAAAGCCGTCGGTCCCGGCGGCGCGCCCCGCCCGTCTGGAGGCCTGAACCCGGTCCGCGGCGGCTGCCGGACCAGCGGCGCAAGCGGCACCCCGGCCGGAGTACCGTTGAGTTGTCGAGGATTTCCCGCTGTCCGGCGGTTGCGCCGGCAGCGGCTGTGACCAGCGACGGAGCCCGGGTGAGCGCGACGGATGAGACGGACTTCAGCCCGATCGGGGTGATCGGGCGGGTGACCGTCTCGATCCCGGCCGACGGCCCGGGTGAGGTGCTGCTGCCCGTACGCGGCGGCTCCGAGGCCTTCGCCGCCTGGTCCCGCGAGCCCATCGCCCGGCACACACAGGTCATCGTGGTGGAGCGCACCTCGGCGCGGTCGGTGATCGTCGCGCCGCTGCCCGCGTGACCCGGCGGTCCCGCAGACCGTGGCCGGCCACGTGAGCACTCCCTTTTCCCGCGGCCGTCCCCGCAGCCCGACCGGGGCCGGTCGCACCGGACCAGGAGCCTTCCGATGTTGTTCTGGCATGTTCCGGCGCCGAACGAGGCGCTGTTGGTCTCCGGCTCGAAGCGCCGGGCCGGGGACGCCCAATTCCGTATCGTCACCGGCCATGGCTGCTGGGTCATGCCCGTGAAACAGAAGGCGAGTCTGCTGTCGCTGTCGCTGCGGGAGGCCGAGATCTCCGAGGACTGCGTCACCCAGCAGGGCATCCGGCTCGGCGTCCGGGCGGTCGCCGTCTTCAAGGTCGGGGACGACCAGACGTCCATCGCCAACGCCGCGCGCCGGTTCCTTTCCGAGCAGGCCACCATGGAAGAGCTGGTGGGCCGGATCTTCGCCGGTCATCTGCGCTCGATCGTCGGCGGACTGACCGTCGAGCAGATCATCCGGGAGCGGGACCGGGTCGCCCAGGAGGTCAAGGACGGCAGCCACTCCGAGATGGAGAAGCTCGGTATCGTCGTCGACGCCCTGCAGATCCAGGAGATCGCCGACACCTCCGGCTACATCACCAATCTCGCCGCCCCGCACGCCGCCGCGGTCGCCGGCGCGGCCCGGATCGCGCAGGCCAAGGCCGACCAGGAAGCGACCGAACGGGAACAGCAGGCGGCGGCGCTGAAGGCCGAATACGAGCGGGACACCGCGATCAAGCGGGCCGGGTTCCTCGCCGAGACCGAGCAGTACAACGCCCGTGCCGCGCAGGCCGGCCCGCTCTCCCAGGCCAGGGCCTCGCAGGAGGTCATCGAGGAGCAGACCGCGCTGGCCCAGCGGCAGGCCTCACTCGCCGCCCAGCGGCTGGAGGCCGAGGTACGCCGCCCCGCGGACGCCGAGGCCTACCGGCTGCGCACCCTGGCGGAGGCCCAGCGTGACCAGGTCCGGTACGAGGCGGACGCCCGCGCCTACACCGAGCGGACCGTCGCCCAGGCCCGCGCCGACGCCAACACGGCCCTCGCGGGCTCGCTGCGGGACGGCAACCAGGAACTGATCGCCGCCAACCGCACCGTCGAGAACCTTCCCGCCCTCGCGGAGGCCGCGGCCGAGGGCCTCTCCGGCGCCCGGCTGACCGTCCTCAACGGCACCGACGGGATGAACGAGATCGTCTCCGGCATCGTCGGCCAGGGGCTGGCCATTCTCGACAGCCTGAAGAAGGGGGCCGGTACGCCCGGCGCCACTCCCCCGCTCGCCGACGGCGCCGGGGCACTGCCGCGGAAGGTGACAAAGCTGAAGCAGGACGGCGCCGGGTCCGGTGCGTCCTGACCGGACATCCGTACGGGGCCGGAACGGCGTGCCGGGCCGTGGCGACCGGTCACGCGTCGAGGACGGCGAGGTCGAGTTGCCGCAGCCGGGCGGGGTCGGCGATCACTTCGTAGGTGGTGATCCGTTCGCCCTCGACGGTGAGGGTGAGGGCGAGGAGCAGCCGTCCGCGTGGGGCCACGACGATCCCCACGGTCCCGTTCACCAGCGCCGGCGCCGCGAACCGCGCCTTCCGTCCGAAGACCAGGGTCCCCTCGGCCACGGAGCGCGCACCGCGGACCACTGTCGGGGCGCCCGGGGGCAGGGCAGCGGGGTCCGCCCGGCGCACGACGTCGGGGGCCAGCACCGTGAGCAGCGCGTCGAGGTCACCGTCGCGCGAGGCGGCGAGAAAGGCGTCGACGGCCTTCCGCTGCCGGGCGAGATCGGCGGCGGGAACGGTGGGGGTGCCCTGGACCTTGTGACGTGCGCGGCTGGCGAGCTTCTTCGTGGTCACCGGTGAACGTGCCACGAGGGGAGCGATCCGGTCGAACGGCACGGCGAACATGTCGTGCAGGACGAAGGCGATCCGCTCGGCGGGAGCCAGGGTGTCCAGCACCACCAGCAGGGCCCGGCCGACCGAGTCGATCAGCAGTGCTTCGGGTTCCGGGCCGGTCCCGTCACCGGCGTCCCCGGCCGGTTCGGGCAGCTGCTGTCCGACCGGTTCCTCCCGTCGTACGGTGCGGGAGCGCAGGATGTCGAGGCAGAGCCGCGACACGACCGTGGTCAGCCATCCGGGCAGGTTCTCGACGGTGTCGCTGTCGACGCGGCTGAGCCGTAGCCAGGCTTCCTGCACGGCGTCGTCCGCATCGCTGAGGGAGCCCAGCATCCGGTAGGCAACCGCCCGCAAATGGCCGCGCTGTGTCTCGAACCGTTCCGCCAGCCGGTCCTGCTCGTCCATCGGTCACCTTTCCTCGTCCCGCTCCGTCACCTTGATGACGCGCACCACCGGGCCGAGGTGACCGGAGCACGCGGTCCGGCCGGGATTCCGGTCCGGCACCCCGCCCCGGCCCGATGACGAGGAGGAACACACCATGAGCTGTACCCTGCCGACCACCCCTGACCAACCGCTGCTGCGGCGCGCGGAACTCGGCGGCCTCGCGTTGCCCAACCGTGTGGTGATGGCCCCGGTCACCCGCGCCCGCGCGGCCAACGCCGCTCTCGTACCGACGGAGTTGCACGCCGCCTACTACGGCCAGCGGGCCACTGCCGGACTGATCATTACCGAGGGGACCTGGGTCAGCGAACGGGCCATCGGCTTCGTCCACGTGCCCGGCATCTACCGCGAGGACCAGATCGCCGGATGGCGGCGGGTCACCGACGTCGTGCATGCCCTCGGCGGCCGTATCGTGCTGCAGCTCTGGCACACCGGGGCCGCCTCGCACCCCGATCACCTGGGAGGAGAGCTGCCCGGCGGCCCGTCGGCGATCAACCCCCGTACGAGGTCCTTCACCGCCGGCGGCTTCAAGGAGACCGTCACCCCCCGGGAGATGACCACTGCCGATATCGCGGCCACGGTCGCCGACTTCGGTACCGCCTCGGAGCACGCCCGGCGTGCGGGGTTCGACGGGGTCGAGATCGGTGCCCTCGGCGCCTTCCTGATCACGCAGTTCCTGAACTCACGGCTGAACCGCCGCACCGACGCCTACGGCGGTGACCGTACGGGCCGCCGGCGTCTGCTGCTGGACATCGTCGACGCGGCGGCCGCACCGTGGCACGGCCGGCGCGTCGGCGTCCGCCTGGCGCCCTACTGGACCGAAGGGGACCACTTCCGGGCCGACGAGGAGATGCTCGCCGACTACGACGCACTGGTGGCGGAGCTCAACGACCGCCCGGTCGCCTACCTGCACCTGCGGGGCCGGGACCGCACCACGGCGGACGGAACCCCCGACGTCGCGGCGCTCGCACGCTACCGGCAGCGGTTCGACGGCCCCCTGATCGCGAACAACGGCTTCGACCGCGAGTCCGGGAACGCCGTCCTCGACGCCGGGATCGCCGACGCCGTGTCCTTCGGCACGCACTTCATCGCCAACCCCGACCTCGTCACCCGGTTCGCCCTGCGCCAGGAGCCGGCCGTCGGCGACCCGGCCACGTACTACACCGGCGGTGCGGCGGGCTATGTCGACTACGCCTTGTCGGGGAGTGGCTCAGGGGCCGTGGACGCACTCGTCCCCGGGGCGTGACCGGGCCCTGGGCGGATCACCGCCGGTGTGGGCCGCCGGACACGCAAAGGTGCCCGGCGGCCCGTGTGGGCCCCGGTCACGTCGTGGCCGCCGCCGACGCACGGCCGGCCCGGATCACTTGGCGGGTTCCGTGGGCGTACCGCGCCGGCGGGTCAGGACGAAGTGCGCGATGACGCCGAAGAGCAGTCCCCAGAAGGCCGATCCGATGCCGAAGAGGGTGACACCGGAGGCGGTGGCGAGGAAGGTGATCAGGGCCGCCTCGCGGTCCTTCTCCTCCTTCACCGCCCCGGTCAGCCCGCCGGCCAGCGCACCGAGCAGGGCGACTCCGGCTACCGCCGCCACCAGTTCCTTGGGCAGGCCCGCGAAGAGCACCACCAGCGTGGAGCCGAACGCCCCGATGAGGAGGTAGAACGCTCCGCAGGAGACTCCGGCCACATAGCGCCGCCGCGGGTCGCGGTGCGACTCGGGGCCGGTGCAGATGGCGGCGGTGATCGCCGCGAGGTTGATGGCATGGGAGCCGAACGGGGCCAGGGCCGTGGAGACCAGACCCGTGGAACCGATCAGGAGGCGGTCCTTGGGCTGGTAGCCGGATGCGGTGAGCACGGCCATGCCCGGTGCGTTCTGCGAGGCGAGCGTCGCCAGGATCATCGGCACCGCGATGCCGATGAGGGAGGCGAGCGAGAACTCCGGGGTCGTCAGGACCGGCTTGGCCAGCTCGATCCGGTCCAGGTGGATGTCCAGCCGGGAGCTGACCGCACTGGCCGCGACACCCGCCGCCAGGGCGACCAGTACGGCGTACCGGGGCAGCCACCGCTTCGCCAGGAGGTAGGCGAGCAGCACGGAACCGGCGATCAGCGGTGCGGTCTTGAGTGAGGTGAACACTCCGGTGCCGAAGGAGAAGAGGATGCCGGCGAGCATCGCGGAGACCACGGCGGTGGGCACCTGCCGCATCAGCCATCCGAACACTCCGGTCAGGCCGACCAGGGTGATCACCAAACCGGTGACGATGAACGCACCGATGGCCTCCGCGTAGGAGTACGCCCCCAGGCTTGTGACCAGCAGGGCCGCGCCCGGTGTCGACCACGCGGTGATCACCGGCATCTTGGTGCGCAGGCTCAGCGCGATACAGGTGAGCCCGCTGCCGATGGAGATGGCCCATACCCATGAGCTGGTCTGTGCGGTGTTCAGATGCCCGGCGGACGCCGCTGCGAGCACGATGACGAGCGGGCCCGAGTAGGACACGACGACGGCGACGAAGCCCGCCAGTACCGCGGACAGCGAGGCGTCACGGAACAGGCCGGGCCGGGTCTCCGGCCCCGGCACCGGGGACCCCTCCGCCGCCTGCGCCGGCTCCGGTGGGGCGGAACCCGGCGGTGCGGCATCGGGGTGGGGGGTGGGTGTCTTGGAACTCAACGGTCTTCCTTCACGGCCTTTTCCAGGGCCTGTTCGAGGTCGGCGACAAGGTCTGCGGGGCTCTCCAGACCTATGGACAGCCGCAGCATGTCCTTCGGCGAGGTACTACCCGCCCCTTCGAAGGTGTAGCGGTGTTCGATCAGACTCTCCACACCGCCCAACGAGGTGGCACGGATGAAGAGTTCGCAGTGGTTCGCGGTCCGCAGGGACTGCTGCCACTCGCCGTCGACGTGCAGGGAGAGCATGCCGCTGAAGCCCCCCGTCATCTGCCGGGCGGCGACGGCGTGTCCCGGGTCGGTGGCGAGCCCCGGGTAGGCCACCCGCCGGATCCGGGGGTGCTCCGCGAAGTGCTCGGCCACGGCCATCGCGGTTTCCGAGATCTGGCGCATACGGGGGTAGAGCGTCCGGATGCCCCGCATCAGCAGGTAGGTCTCCATCGGACCGAGTATCGGGCCGGTCAGCCGGCGGTGCAGCTGCAGTCGCTCCCAGACCGTGTCCCGGGCCTCGCTGCTCCCCGGCGCCTTGACGAGCAGTCCGGCCACCACATCGGTGTGGCCGTTGAGGTACTTGGTGCCCGAATGCATGATCAGGTCCGCGCCGAGTGCGAACGGCCGGGAGTGCACCGGGGTGGGGACGGTGTTGTCGACGCCGAACAGGGCACCGGCCCGGTGCGCGATCTCGGCGCACGCGGCGATATCGGTCACCGTCCAGGTCGGGTTCGCCGGGGACTCCGCCCACACCAGCGCAGTCGGGGCGGCGGTCACCGCGGCCCGCACCGCGTCCAGGTCGTTCATGGGCGCGGTGACGACCTCCAGGCCGCGCTGCGGGCCGAACTCCCGCAGCCACTTGGTGAGACCGAAGTACATGGTCTGCGGGACCACGACCCGCGCACCGGCCGGCAGCACCTGGAAGACGGCGGTGGCGGCGGCCATGCCGGACGAGAAGACCAGCGCGTCCGAGCCGCCCTCCAGGCCCGCCACCACCTGCTCGACCTGCTCGTACCCCGGTGTCCCCTGATCGCGCAGATACGCCAGTCCGGCCGGCGCCCGGTACTCGCTGTCGCGCGCGAAGGTCGCGCCCAGCCCGATCGGCGGCGGCACCGCGCCGGTGGTCGGGCAGCGCCAGCCGTCGCCCTGCGCGGCGCGCGTCTCGGGCCGGTACTCCTGCGTCCAGGGGGTGAAGGTCTCGCTGTTGTTCATCGCTTCCTCGTAATCAGTGACGGCAGAGCGGTGCTCAGGGCAAGTTCCGCGTCCAGCAGCGCACGGGAGGGCGCGCCGGGTGAGGGCACATAGTGGTTGTAGTAGCTGGATCCCTCGGTGTGCGGCCCGAGGAAGAACAGACGTGGCTGCGGGGTGCCCGTGCGGTCGACCCCCTGGCCCTGCCGGGTGACGTCCAGCCCGTCCACCGTCCCCCCGCGGTGCGCGAGGGTACGGACGCGGCCCGCGGCGACCAGCGTGCCGAGCAGCGTCCCGGTCGCCCGGTCCGCGCCGGGCTCGACCACATGCGCCTGCACCACGTGGTCGACCTCCATCCGCAACGGCTCGGCCAGGCAGGTGGATTCCAGTCGCCAGGGCCCCTGTCCGGCCGGTGCGACGATCTTCGGCTGCGGGCCGGGGCCGAGCCGGACGATCCCCGCGTCGATCAGCGAGAGCAGCTCGGCCGACCGGTCCAGCTGCGGGCCGATCACCAGCCGGTTCACCGTCGAGGTGAACTCCCCGAAGAAGGCAGCCAACGACGCCTCGTCGACGCCCGGCGGGTCGATGACCGCGCGCAGGACATCGCGGTGGTCGCGCAGGACTTCCAGGGCCTCCTTGAGCGGGCTCACCCCGAGGCCTTCGCGGGCCTCGGCCAGGTCGGCGGCGACCTCCGCGGTGAACCAGTCGCGGTAGGCGGAGTAGCCCTGCCACTGCCGGTCCGAGAGGTTCGCGGACAGGACCCCGGGCACCGGGCAGGTGCCGAACCGGGCACGCAGCTCATCGAGCAGGGTCTCGTGGCCGGCCTGGGCGCAGCGCCTGGCCATCTCCAGCCCCGCGTCCGTGGCGTTGCCCATCTCCCGGCCCAACAGGACGCGGTAGTAGGCGAGTTCCATCTCGGCCTCGATGAGCGGCAGCACCTCGGCGGCGAAGTCGATCCGCCGGTCCGTCCGCCGCGCACGGATCTCGTCGAGCCGCTCGGTGGTCAGTGCCAGCGGGACGAAGCGCATCCGTCCCGGGTGGAGGCGCGGCCGGCTGCGCGAGGGCATCCCGGAGCGGTTGGTCAGCACGATCAACGGCTCCCGCCCGCTGGGCAGATAGCTCATCCCGTGCTCGTTCGTCGTGTGCGCGCCACCGCGCCCGAGGGTCAGCGTGGCGATGACGTCCATGGCCGTCAGCCCCATACCGAGGACGGCCACCCGTTCGCCCGGTCCGATGCTGTCGAGCGCCTCGGGCAACGGATAGGGGCGGGTGACGAGTCGGGGGTCGGGAGCGGGTGCCGCGGGCAGGTAGAGCGAGTGGTGGCCGACGGTGACGAAGACGGCGTCGGCGTCGATCCGGGTGCCGTCGGCGAGGACGACCGTTTCGGTGTCCGACGCTCCGGGGTGGATGTCAACGGCCGTCGTACGGTGCCGCAGCAGCGTGAGGTTCTCGGGCGCCGCGTCGGTGATCTCCCCCGCCGCCCAGGTGAGGTACTCGCTCAGCAGCCTGCGCGGCAGGAAGTCGTTCGGCTGGATCTCCCGTCCCGCACCGGCGCGCACGGTGTAGCCGTCGTCCGCCAGCCGCAGATCCCGGCGTCGGCACCATTCGTGCAGCGAGGGGCCGGATATCGGTACGGGGCCGTCCACCATGTGTGCGTCGGCGAAGGCCGAGAGCTGTGCGCAGACGGTGTTGAGCAGCAGATGGTCGGGCTGGGCGGGCAGATGGAAGCCGGCACCGAAGGGCTGCGGGTCGATGAGGTGGACGGTGAGCGGGGCGGGCTGCGCCAGGCAGTGTGCGACCAGCCGCTCGAAAACGCCCAGCCCCCGCGACCCGGCGCCGACGATCGCGACGGAGACGGGTCTGTGATTCACCACCGGCGCGTCTCCCCGAAGAAGTTGGGCACCTCGATGGTGGTGCCGTCCTTGCGTGCCTCGCCGAGGACGAACGCCCCCACGGCGAGGTCCAGCACGCCCAGTCCGAACGGGGAGAAGATCACCGGCCGGTCCGAGGAGGGCGTCACCTCCCCGTTCAGCACTCCGGCGAGGGTTCCGGTCACGAACTCGCGGGAGCCGGACAGCTGCTCGGCCAGGTGGGGTGATGTCTGGGCCTTCAGACAGTGCTCGACGTCGTCGAGGATGTTGTCCGCCCCGAGGACCACCTCGGGGGTGAGGTCACGCAGCGAGATGTTGAGAATCAGCTGACCGGGCTTGAACGGGGTGCTGACGTAGGGCTCGAGAGCGGTCGTGGCGAACACGACGGTGTCGGCCTGCAGAGCGGCGTGGAGGTCGGCGGTGAAGGTGGCCGGACGGTTCTGGGTGGTGCGCACATGCTCGGCCAGGGCCTGTCCGGATGTCTCGTCGAGATCGTGGACGAGATACGCGTCCGGGGCGCAGCCCGCGACGTTCAGGTAGTCGCAGATGTTGCGGGCGATGACGCCGCCGCCCACTACGGCGATGCGGGTCCCCGCGAAGCTGTCCGGGCGGAGCACCGTCGCCGCGACCGCCGCGGAGGCGGCGGTGCGCGCCGCGCTGATGTTCGCGGCTTCGAGGCAGGCGATCGGGTACCCGGTCTCGTAGTCGTTCAGGAGCAGGACCGCCGAGGCGCGCGGGGCTCCGCGGCGCGTGTTGCCCGGGAAGCTGGCGATCCACTTGATACCGGCGAGCTGGACATCGGCGCCCAGGAAGGCCGGCAGCGCGATGATCCGGGAATCCGGCTTCTCCGGGAAGCGGAGGAAGTAGCTGTCCGGGTTGACGGAGTCTCCGGACTCATGCGCCCGGTAGGCGCTGCTGACAATGCCGAGCACGTCTCCACGCTTACCGTGAAGAACTTGACGAACCGTTTCCCCGGCCACTATCTCAAAATTGAACATCAAGCGTTTCCCCCCACTCAGGCCGATGCCTGAGATATTTCGTTGCCGACGGACTCGGGCCAGCGTTCCGCCACCCAAGCGTCGTTGTAGATGGTCTCCAGATAGCGGTCCCCGAAGTCGGGGGAGAGCGCCACCACGACACTTCCGTCCGGGATTTCCTTTGCGGCGTCCTGCACGGCACACAGCACCGTGCCGGACGAGCCCCCCAGCAGCAGCCCGCGTTCTTCGGCCAGCGTCCGGCACATCTCCACGGCGGCCGACTCGGAAATGAGCACGACGTCGTCGATATTCCCGGTGTCCAGTATTTCCGGCCGCCGGCTCGTCCCCAGGCCGGGAATGTGGCGACGGGCGGCGGGCCCGCCGAAGGTCACGGAGCCCTCGGCGTCCACCGCGATGATCCGGGTGGCGGGGCTGTGGCGGCGCAGGTACTCCGCGCAGCCCATCAGGGTGCCCGTGGTTCCGGCCCCGATGAAGGCGTAGTCGATGTGGCCGATCTCCTCGAGGAGCGCACGGCCCGTGCGGTCCCGGTGGGCCTGCGGTCCGGCCGGGTTGGCGTACTGGTTGAGCCAGAACAGGTCAGGCTCGCGGCACAGCCGCTCGCCGATGTAGTCGATACGCGACTGCAGATAGCCGCCATGGGCGTCCCTGACGTCGATGACCACCACTTCGGCGCCGAGAACCTCCATCAGACGTCTCGACTGCACGGTGGCGTTGGGGTCCGTGACGCAGGTCAGCCGGTAGCCCTTTGCCGCACACACCATCGCCAGGGCGACGCCGAGGTTTCCCGACGTCGACTCGATCAGCCGGGTCCGCGGAAAGCAGCGCCCGGACTCCTCGGCCGCCGCGACCAGTGCGACAGCCGTTTTCAGTTTTACCGAACCGGCAGGATTGAGGCCTTCCAGTTTGAGGAAGACTGAACTGCCGGGAACTAATTGGTCAAGCCGGATGAAGAGATCATCCAGCACGAGATCATAAACTTCTTCCGCTATCACCAGGATCCAAACCGTTGAAAATGGGCAGCGCAAAAGAATTGCGCTCGCCAAAGCGAGGAGCCCACGGGCTTGTTGGTCGGCGCACGGGTCAGGTGCGCGCTACGCAGAAGGGACTCTTCCCCCGTCCCCCGGTGTCACAAATCCCCCATTCGCGATGCGACAGAACAATCCTGCCACCACGCAAGGCCGATGACAATGATTATATGGAAAACAAAACCGTTGAATCATGAAATTTGCCCGGATCCTGGTCGGCGGCAACCCTCCTGACCTCCCGTTACGTCCGGTGACGCCACCGGGCGAGGAGCTTCCGCAGGACCCGGACATGCGGTGGGGGCCGGGGGGGTGTACCCCGCCCCCCCCCCCCCGCCCGGGAGGGGGCAAAAGG